>CAMDKE010000006.1 GCA_945901215.1 Comamonas sp. lk | reverse complement strand
ACCGCGCGCGCATGGAAGGCATCGTGGTGTTTGACTATGCCGACCGCTACCACCTGGCGGTGGCTGAGATGGCGGGCTACTTGAAAGACGGGCGCATGAAGAGCAAGGAAGACGTAGTCCACGGCCTGCAGAACTTCCCCAGCGCCTTGCTCAAGCTCTTTAATGGCGAAAACTTCGGCAAGCTGGTGCTTGAAGTCGCCAGCGCCTGATTCGCCGCCGCAGCTTTACCCGGTAAACGCCGCGTAGACCAAGTTGCGAAACAGGGGTCTGAAGTAGTCGCGCTGGTTGGGCGCCTGCACCATGAAGATGGCAAACAAATCATTCGCCGGGTCCACCCAAAAGGTCGTTCCCGCAATGCCGCCCCATGAGTACAGACCGACAGCGCCGGGCTGGGTTTCCATGCCCTCCTTCAGGCGCACCGAAACCCCCAGACCAAAACCGGTACCGCGCCCCAGCATGTCACCCGAACGCTCCGTCGTTTGCTGGCCAATGCCGCCCAGGTGGTCGGCCGTCATCAGCCGCAGCGAGGCAGGGCTCAGGATGCGCCGACCCAAGAGCACGCCGCCGTTGTACAGGCACTGCACAAAGCGCGCGTAGTCTTGTACGGTGGACGCCAGGCCCATGCCACCAGCTTCCAGGCGCGGCACTTGGCGGATGTCGATCAGGGCCAGCGGCGTGCCGCCGTCGGGGTCGTGTGCAAAGGGCTCGGCGATGCGGTGCTGTTGCTCGGGCGGAACGCTAAAGCCGGTGTCCACCATGCCCAGCGGCGCAAAAATGTGCTCGCGCAGGTACTGGCCCAAGGTCTGACCGCTGACCACCTCGACCAAGGCGCCCAGCAAATCGACGGCGCGGCTATAGGCCCAGATGCTGCCAGGCTCATACATCAGGGGCATTTCGGCCAGCGCGCGGGCAAATTCCCGGTTGCTTCGCTCCCGCGAACCCAGCTTGGCCTGCGCGTACATGCGCTGGATGGGCGTACTGCCGGTGATTTCATAGGTCAGACCCGACGTGTGGCATAACAAATCTTGTACCGTGGGCGCTCGCCGGGGCGGCCGAAGGTGCATGGTCTCGCCCTCAAAATGGGCCAGCGGCACATTGGCAAACTCGGGCAGGTGCTTGGCCACCGGGTCGCTCAAGAGCAAAAGGCCGCGCTCCATGAGCTGCATCACCGCCACGGAGACCATGGGTTTGGTCATGGAATAAATGCGGAAAATCGCATCCAAGCCCATGGCCTTGCCCGCCTGCGGGTCTTGCTGGCCGATCGCCTGGTGCAACAGCACCTGGCCCTTGCGCGCCACCAGCACCACGGCACCGGGCAGGCGGCCAATGTCTACCTCGCGCTGCAATACCCCCGCGATGGCGCGGCAGCGGTCGGCGTCAAAGCCCAGGGTCTGGGGCAGCGCCGTGGGCAGCGGTTCGGGGTAAGTTAATGTGGTCATGGGCTCTTCCTTCAGGCGGTTTGAGGGGAATCTGGGGACGCGGCTTCTTGTTCTTGCAGCAGGCGCCACATAACCTTGCCCGCGCCGCTTTTGGGCAGCGCGTCGACAAACTGCACCGCGCGCGGCGCCTTGTACGCTGCCATGTTATCGCGGCACCAGTCGATGAGGTCTTGCGCGCTGACCGTGCCCCGGTGGCTGGCGCGCAGCACCACCACCGCCTTCACGGATTCGCCCCGGTAGGCGTCGTGGGTGGCAATGATGCAGGCCTCTTGGATGGCGGGGTGGCGAAACATCAAGGCCTCCACTTCCGCCGGCCACACCTTGAAGCCCGAGGAGTTGATCATTCGCTTGAGCCGGTCTGTCATAAAGAAATAGCCGTCCTCGTCCACCCGGCCCAAGTCGCCCGAGCGGAAGAAGCGCTGGCCGTCGATTTCAACAAAAGCCTGGGCGGTGGCTTCGGGGCGCTTCCAATAGCCTTGAAAGATTTGCGGGCCGCGCATGACGATTTCGCCGGCCTCACCCACCGGCATTTCTGCCAGGGTCTCGGGGTCCACCACCCGCGCGTCTACGCCGATGAAGGGCACGCCCAGGCACTGCTGTTTGGGCGCATCCGGCGGATTGCTATGTGACGGCGCTGCGGTTTCGGTAAGACCGTAGCCCTCCACGTAGCGCAGGCCAAACTGTTCCCACAAGCGCTGGGCCACGGCCTGCGGCATGGCAGCACCCCCACCGCCGATCATCACCAGACTCGAGAGGTCAAAGTTGGGGAAATTGGGGCTGCCCATCAGATCAATCACCATGGTGGGGATGTTGGTCCAGTGGGTGACGCGCCACTTGGCAATCAAGGCTCCGGCGAGTTCGCGGTCCCAGCGCGGCATCAGCACCATGGTCGCGCCGCAGCAGATGTTGGTGTGCATCAGACTAACCATACCGGTGATGTGAAACATGGGCACCACCATCAAGGTGACGTTCTCCATGCTGCCGTTACCCCACAGCGCGCTGGCCAAGGCGTTGTGCATGATGCTTGAATGCAAATGCATGCAGCCCTTGGGCAGCCCGGTGGTGCCGCTGGTGTAGGGCAGCAAAGCCAAATCGTCGGCACCCACGGTATGCACTGGCGGCGCGACCTGGCAAGCCAAGGCGTCGGTCCAGGTGTGCACCTGGCCTGCGGTCAGCTCTGGCAGGGCGTGGCGCGTCAGCAGCCAGTCGCTCCAAGCCGCAGGTGGTGCGTCGTCGCCTGATGTCGGTTCAAAGCTGTCGGTGAAATGGGTCACCACCAGGTGGGCGAGCCGCTGGTCGGCGGGCAACGCGTTGCTGGCTTTGGCCAACTCGGCGGCCAGGTCAGCGGTGGTCACAGCCACGCGGGCGTCGGGGTCGGTGATGTAGTGCTTGAGTTCTTGGGCGCGGTTCATGGGGTTGACCGGCACCACCACCGCATTGGCGCGCAGAATGCCAAAGTGCGCAATCACTAATTGCGGACAGTTTTGCATGCAGAGCACCACCCGGTCGCCTTTTTGCACGCCCAATGCACCCAGATAGGCCGCAAGCGATTCCGCCTGCTGCTTCAGATCGGCATAACTGAGCCGGCGCCCGAAGAACACCAGCGCCGCTTTTTGCGGGAAGCGGCGGGCGTTGATCTCCAGGTTGTCCCATAGGGACGTGGCCGGAACCGTGATGCGGTGCGGCATGCGCTTGGGCCAGAAGCGGTAGTGCGCGGCAGGGGGGCGGGGCAGGTCAGAGGCAGAGGTCATGTCGATGTGTTGCCTAAAAGGTGGGGCGGGTGCTCGGCCTACGCAGGCCTGCACGATATCGCCCGGAGTGCGGGCCAAGGATAGACCGTGTCGCGGCGGCGACGAAGCGCTGCGCGCTGGCGGTTCTGGTGCGCCGACCGCTTGAAGGGTGTACGCATGCAATCGCAGGCCATCGCAAACCCTGAGCGAAGCGCCATTGAAACCATGTAAAGTTCAGCGCTTACTCAGGCGTTTACCGCAGCGGTTTTTTCTGGCGTCTGAGCCGACTTACCCCCCAACTGGAGCATTTCGATGAATTTCACCTCTTTGAAGTTACTGGCTACCGCCATGGCGGTCATGGCATCCCTTGCAGCACTTCCCGCCCATGCCGGCAAAACCGTCGACACCATCAAAGCGCGTGGCCAGGTGATTTGTGGCGTGCACACCGGCCTAGCCGGCTTTAGTGCGGCCGACTCCAACGGAAAATGGACTGGCATCGACGTCGACATCTGCCGCGCGGTGGCTGCCGCCACCCTGGGCGACGCTGAGAAAGTGAAATTTGTACCACTGACAGCGCAAGCGCGTTTCACCGCTTTGCAGTCCGGTGAGATCGACATGCTGTCGCGTAACACGACGTTCACGCTGACGCGCGACGCGTCACTGGGTTTGAGTCAGACCGCGGTTGTCTATTACGACGGCCAGGGCTTTATGGTGCCGGTCAAGAGCAAGATCAAGAGCGCCAAACAGCTCAAAGGCCAGACTGTGTGCGTGCAGTCTGGCACCACTACTGAGAAAAATCTGACCGACTTCTCCAAAGCCAATGGCCTCAATATCAAGCCCGTGGTGTTTGAGAAGCTCGACGCTGTGGAAGGCGCTTACTTTTCAGGCCGCTGCATCTCCTACACCACCGACGCATCGGGCTTGGCATCGGTACGCAACAAGTCGGCCAAAAACCCGGCCGACCACCTGATTCTTCCGGAACTGATTTCCAAAGAGCCGCTGGGCCCCTTGGTGCGCCGTGGGGACGATGAATGGGCTGCCATTGTGAAATGGACTGTTTTTGGTCTGCTGGAAGCCGAAGAAAACGGTATCACCCAGGTCAATGTGGACGACCTCAAGGCCAATAGCAAAGACCCTGTGGTCGGTCGCATTCTGGGCTCTTCTGAGGACACGGGAAAATTGCTGGGTCTGGAGAAGGAATGGATGGCCAACGCGATCAAAGCCACAGGCAACTATGGCGAAATCTTTGAGCGCAATGTCGGCCCCAAATCGGCCCTGCAATTGCCACGTGGCCTGAACAACCTGTGGAACAAAGGCGGAATCCAGTACGCGCCACCCATCCGCTAATCGGTATGCGCTCGGGGACTGCCCAGCCCCCGCAGCCTCAAGGGCAGGTGCAATCGCATTGCGCTGCCCTTTTTTATTGTTTGCACCAGCCTTAGCCACCCATCTTCGGAGCCGAAATCCCTATGTCTACCGAACGGATTGCACCACCAAAAAAGCGCTGGTCTTGGCGCAGCCAGGCTTTCCGCGCACTGGTGTACCAGGCACTGGCCTTGGCTGTCATTGGCGGCCTGGTCTGGTACCTGGCGCACAACACCGCCACCAATATGCGTCAGCGCGGCATCCAGAGCGGCTTTGACTTTTTGTTGGGTACTGCAGGCTTTGATATTGGGGAGAGCCTGTTTGCCTTTGACTCGGGCGAGTCTTTGTTGCAGGCGTATTTGGTCGGGCTGAGCAACACGCTGCGCGTGGCAGTCTTAGGCATTGTGCTGACCACGCTGCTGGGCACGCTGCTGGGCGTGGGGCGCTTCGCGCGCAACGCCCTGGTGCGCGGCCTGTGCCGGGCGTATGTGGAGGCGTTTCGCGACATCCCGCTGCTGCTGCAACTGCTGATGTGGTATTTGTTTTTCACCGAAGTGCTGCCCGAGGCCGCGCAGGCCTGGCAAGTGGGGTCCTTGTTTTTGAGCAAGGGCGGGCTGAACTTTCCAATTCCCGTATGGGCGCTTGGGCACCAAATGGCCGCTGGGGGCCTGGTCATCGGCTTGGTCGCTGCAATGGCGTGGCGCGCGCGCGCACATCGGCTGTTTGAAGCCGACGGACGGGTGCGCAGCCGGTTTTGGATGCCCCTGGCGCTCATGCTGGCCTGTGGCGTGGCGGGTTGGCTCGCAGGTGGCGCGCCCACGGCCACCAACGCGCCGATGCGCGGCGAGTTCGCTATTGAAAACGGCGGTGCGCTCACGCCTGAATTTTTGGCGCTGCTCGTGGGTCTGACCACCTACACCGCTGCCTTTGTGGCTGAAGTGGTGCGCGGCGGCATCGGGTCTGTGTCGCGAGGTCAAGCCGAGGCCGCCAGCGCACTGGGTTTGTCGCAAGGGCAAAGCATGCGTCTGGTGATGCTGCCCCAAGCGCTTCGAGTCATCATTCCGCCAATGACCAACCAATACCTCAACCTAACCAAAAACTCCTCGCTTGCGGTGGCCATTGGCTACCCGGACGTGGTTTCAATCGCCAACACCGCCATCAACCAGACCGGGCGCGCAGTGGAATGCATTGCGCTGGTGATGCTGGTCTACCTCAGCACCTCGCTGTTTACCTCATTGCTGATGAACTGGTACAACGCCCGCGCAGCCATCCAAGAGCGCTAAGGACGGATACCGACTATGTCTACTTTTGCCGCAATTGCCGCCCGCCCCGCCCCCAGCACCAGCAGCGGCGCGCTGGCCTGGTGCCGCACCAACCTGTTCCATGACTGGAAAACCACGCTGGGGACGGTGCTCATTGGCCTGGTGCTGCTGGGCTTGCTGCCGCGACTCTTGCACTGGGCCTTGATTGACGCCGTGTGGAGTGGCGGCTATGAGACCTGCCAAGCGGCCAGCGGTGCATGCTGGGCGGTGGTGCAGGAGAAATTTCGCTTTATCTTATTTGGCCGCTACCCGCATGAGGAGCACTGGCGCGCCTTGGTGTGCACCGTGATGCTGCTGGGCCTGATTTTGGCCAGTTGCACCCGTGGTTTCTGGAAACCTTGGCTGGTGCTGCTGTGGCTGGTGGTGCTGGCGGCCTACTTTGCGCTGATGCGTGGAGGATTTGTCGGCCTGCGTGCAGTCGAAACCGACCTGTGGAGCGGCCTGCCGCTGACGATTTTGCTGGCTTCCCTGTCCATGGTGATGGCGTTTCCGATCGCCGTCTTCATCGCGCTGGGGCGGCGCTCGGGCATGCCGGCGATTCGCAGCCTGTGCACGGTGTATGTGGAGCTGGTTCGCGGCGTGCCGCTGATCTCGGTGCTGTTCATGGCCTCGTTCATGTTTCCGCTGCTTATGCCCCAAGGCTTCAATATCGACGTGCTGGTGCGGGTGCTGGCGGGTATCACCTTGTTTGCTGCAGCCTATATGGCCGAGGTGATCCGTGGTGGCCTGCAGGCCATCCCGAAGGGGCAGATAGAGGCAGCGGCGACGCTGGGCCTGTCTTACTGGCAAATGCAGCGCAAGATTGTGCTGCCGCAGGCCCTGGCCATGGTGGTGCCAGGTCTGATGAACAACT
This sequence comes from Comamonas sp. lk, assembly GCA_945901215.1. Classification (GTDB taxonomy): domain Bacteria; phylum Pseudomonadota; class Gammaproteobacteria; order Burkholderiales; family Burkholderiaceae_C; genus Allorhodoferax. Next base: position 15,852 of record CAMDKE010000006.1, on the reverse strand, counting down.
TTATTTCCACCTTCAAAGACACCTCGCTGGTGGCCATCGTTAGCCTGTACGAGCTGACCGGCGCCATGGGCATGGCCATGAATTCGGACGCCAACTGGCGCCCGTTTCGAATTGAAGGCTACCTCTTCATTGCCGTCATTTATTTTGTCTTTTGCTACTCCATGTCGCGCTACAGCCAATGGATTGAAGCCCAGGTCAACAAAAGCAAGCAGCGCTAAGGAATATTGCTATGTCAACTCCTATCATCCAATTCGACAAAGTCAACAAGTGGTACGGCAACAACTTTCATGTGCTGCGCGACATTGACCTCAGCATCGCCCAGGGCGAGCGCATCGTGGTTTGCGGCCCTTCGGGCTCGGGCAAGTCCACTTTAATTCGCTGCATCAACCGGCTCGAGGAGCACCAGCAAGGCCACCTGACCGTCGACGGCGTCGAACTCACGGACGACGTCAAGGCCATTGACGACGTGCGCAAAAAAGTGGGCATGGTGTTCCAGCAGTTCAACCTCTTCCCCCACCTCACCGTGCTGGAGAACCTGACCTTGTCACCCATGTGGGTGGGCAAGTTACCCAAGAAAGAAGCCGAAGAACGCGCCATGGAGCAGTTGCGCCGCGTACGCATTGCGGAGCAGGCACAAAAATACCCGCTGCAACTTAGCGGCGGGCAGCAGCAGCGCGTAGCGATTGCGCGCGCGCTTTGCCTGACGCCCAAAATCATGCTGTTTGACGAGCCCACCTCGGCGCTAGACCCCGAGATGATCAAGGAAGTGCTCGACGTGATGATTGAGATGGCCGACCAGGGCATCACCATGGTCTGCGTCACACACGAAATGGGCTTTGCCAAGGCGGTGGCCGACAGGGTTATATTCATGGACGAGGGGCAGATCGTGGAGCAAAACAATCCCCATGACTTTTTCAGCAAACCACAAAGCGAGCGCAGTCGCGACTTTCTGTCCAAAATCCTAGGCCATTGATTTGAAACCCTCCACCACCCCCAGCGACTCTGCCCACACCAGCGCCTTTATACCCAACTTCTCCGAAAGCCAGTTTCGCCATGCGCTGGGGCAATTTGCCACGGGCGTGGCGGTGGTGACCGCTGTGAATCCAGCGGGTGGACTGGTCGGCTTGACGGTGAGTTCTTTCAACTCAGTGTCGCTGGCGCCGCCGCTGGTGTTGTGGAGTCTGGCGCTGAAGTCCAGCTCCATGGCTGCCGTGCTGGCATGCAAGCATTACGCCATCAACGTGTTGTCATCTGAACAAGCCGCGCTGGCCACCCAGTTTTCGGCCAAAGGCATTGACCGTTACACCGGTGTGCACTGGCATCCCGGCGCCTGGGGTGCGCCGCTGTTGGTGGGCGCGGTAGCCACTTTTGAGTGCTTCAACCGCAGCCGCCACGAGGAAGGAGACCACATTATTTTCGTGGGCCAAGTGGAGCGTTGCAGCCATCGCGACCAGGTTGATCCCGTCATCTACCACGGCGGCCAGTTTTACACCGGGGGCCTAAGCTGATGGATGCAGGCTCCGCCGTGCCGCGCAAAGAGCACCTGGACCCCATGGCCATTGCGCTGCTGCTGACCTGCTGCGCATTTTGGGGCTTTCAGCAAGTGCTGGTCAAGGCTACCCTGGGCGAGATGGCTCCTATTTTCATGGCTGGCTTGCGCTTCGCCGGAGCCGCGGCCGTGTTGTGGCTGTGGTGTGTTTGGCGCCGAATCCCTTTGTGGCAACGCGACGGGTCGCTATGGCCCGGTTTGCTCGCCGGGTGCTTGTTTGCCTTGGAGTTTCTGTGCCTGTTCAGCGGCCTTCAATTTACCGCCGCGTCCCGCATCACGGTGTTTTTGTACACCGCACCCTTGTGGGCTGCGCTGGTGCTGCCTTGGTTTATCCGGTCTGAGCGGCTCAGCCCTTTGCAATGGCTGGGTTTGCTGTTGGCTTTTTTGGCCGTGGGCTTTACGCTGCGCGAGGGCTTTATGGGGGGGCAGACGCCGCAACAGCACTGGGGCGATCTGCTGGGTATTGGCGGCGCCATTGCCTGGGCGCTGACCACCGTGGTACTGCGCACCACCCGCCTGACGCGCTTGGGAGCCGAAAAATTACTTTTTTACCAGGTGGCGCTCAGCGCCGTGGCGCTTCCTTTGCTGTCGCTGGCGCTGGGCGAGGCCTGGAACTGGCATTGGAGCGCGTTCACTGTGGGTTCGATGTTCTTGCAAACAGTGGTCGGCGCGTTTGCAAGCTACCTTTGCTGGGTATGGCTCTTGGGCCGCTACCCGGCCACACGCATGGGCTCATTTGCCCTTTCAACGCCCTTGTTTGCCCTTCTGTTTGGCGCCTTGTGGCTGGGTGAGGCGGTGACCGCAGACCTGCTGGGCGCCCTGGCCATGGTGGGACTGGGCATTACCCTGGTCAACCGGCGCCGCAGCGCAGCTTGAAGCTGGTCTGACCGAAGCCCCATCAATTCGTGGTCTGGCCGCTGCCTGCGCCTGCGTGCACAGACTCGACGCCTCCCGGATGGGCGATAAATCCCTGCAAGACCTCGCAAAACTCTTCAGGAAACTCAAAGTAAGGCAAGGCGCCCGATGCAAACACCGTAAATCGCCATTGGCTATTTGTAGAGTACCGGAGTTTGCCCTGGTAATCCACAAAATCGCCTCGCGTGCCATGCGACATCCAGACTGGCATGTTCAGTTGGTCATAAATGTTCGTGATGTCGGCACTGAACATCTGTGCGGACAAAAAGCACAAAGGTGCATGCTCGGCGTGGGCTTGTCGGGTGGTCCAGACAGCGAAGCTAAACATCTCCTCATCGATAGCGGTGGAGCCCCAAGTCTTGTTCAAAAAATACCGGATCACACCCGGGCGGGTAAGCGCCCCGAACAAGGCCTTGCCCCAACCGGGACCTTTTAAAGCGCGCCAGAGCCAGTCTTGTCCATAGGTTGCCCCTGGTGCACCCTGGCGCAACTTTCGCCCAGAAAATCCTGTCGGGCTGACCAAGCTCAGGGTGCTGAAGTAGCCAGGCTGCTCAACGGCGGCACGCGCCAAAAATTCACAAGACAAAGAAACCGCCAGCGCGTCAATGGCCGAAGGTCCATGTTGAATGCGAATATGCAAGACCAGGTCCAATATGGCATCAGTCATGAGGCGCGGGTTGTACAAGCGATCAGACCGTTCGGATGCGCCGTAGCCAGGCAAGTCGATGGCGTACACGGTTCGGTGTAGGCTCATGCAGTCAAAAATCGTCCTGACCTCTGCCGCGCTGGCCGAGGCATTGATGGTGTGGATCAGCAGCAAGGGCTTACCTTTACCCGTAACGTAGGCGCTCAGGCCGCCGGTTCGGCTGGGAATTACCTGGCACACGCCCTTTAACGCGTGCATCGCTGTGCCCATGCGCTTGCCTTAGGCCCTTGTGTTTGGATCGAAGTCAGGGGGGCGCAGTCCAGCATACAGTTCTATTGGAGCGCCTTAAAGCGCATGCGCTTGGGCTTGGCGCCCTCTTCGCCCAAGCGGCGTTTCTTGTCGGCCTCGTATTCCTGGTAGTTGCCATCAAAGTAAACCCAGTGGCTATCGCCCTCACAGGCCAGAATGTGGGTGGCAATGCGGTCCAGGAACCAGCGGTCATGGCTGATGACCATCAGCGTACCCGCAAACTCTAAAAGTGCGTCTTCCAGCGCGCGCAGGGTTTCCACGTCTAAGTCATTCGACGGCTCGTCGAGCATGAGCACATTGCCACCAGCGATCAGGGTTTTGGCCAAATGCAAGCGGCCGCGTTCACCACCCGAGAGCGTGCCCACGCGCTTTTGCTGGTCTGCACCATTGAAGTTAAAGCGCCCGCAGTACGCGCGGCTGGCCATTTGGAACTTGCCCACGTTCAAAATGTCCAGGCCGCCCGAGACGTCTTCCCATACGGTTTTCTCGTTGGCCAGGTCATCGCGGTTTTGGTCGACGAAGGCCATTTTGACGGTCTGGCCGATCTTGACTTCACCTGAATCGGGCTTCTCGCGCCCGGCAATCATCTTGAACAGCGTCGATTTACCAGCGCCGTTGGGGCCGATGATGCCGACAATGGCGCCCGGCGGCACCTTGAAGCTCAGGTCGTCAATCAGCACGCGGTCGCCAAACGACTTGGTGACGTTGACGAACTCGATCACTTCCTGGCCCAGGCGGTCGGCCACGGGGATGAAGATTTCGTTGGTCTCGTTGCGCTTTTGGTATTCAAAGTCGCTCAGTTCCTCAAAGCGGGCCAGGCGGGCCTTACTCTTGGCCTGGCGGGCCTTGGGGTTTTGGCGCGACCATTCCAACTCTTTCTTCAACGCCTTGGCGCGAGACTCTTCGCCCTTTTGCTCAGCCTCCAAGCGGGATTGCTTTTGTTGCAGCCAGTCAGAGTAATTGCCCTTGTAGGGAATGCCCGAGCCGCGGTCCATTTCCAAAATCCATTCGGCGGCGTTGTCCAAAAAGTAGCGATCATGGGTAATAGCGACCACGGTGCCGGGGTAGCGCTGCAAAAACTGCTCCAGCCAGTCCACCGACTCGGCGTCCAAGTGGTTGGTCGGCTCGTCAAGCAGCAGCATGTCGGGCTTGGACAAGAGCAAGCGGCACAGCGCAACACGGCGCTTTTCACCGCCGGAGAGAACGCCAATATTGGCATCCCACGGTGGCAGACGCAGCGCGTCGGCGGCGATCTCCAGTTGGTGCTCGGAGTCGGTGCCTGCGGTGGCGATGATGGCCTCCAGATCCGCCTGTTCCGCTGCCAGCGCGTCAAAGTCGGCATCCTCTTCCCCATAGGCGGTATAGACCTCTTCCAATCGGGCCTTGGCGGCAAACACCTTGCCCATTCCGGTTTCAACGCTCTCGCGCACGGTTTGGGTCGGGTCTAACTGGGGTTCTTGGGGCAGGTAACCGATGTTCAGACCGGCCATGGCGATGGCCTCACCTTCGATTTCCTTGTCCAGCCCCGCCATGATTTTCAGCAGCGTGGACTTGCCTGAGCCATTGGTGCCAAGTACGCCGATCTTGGCGCCAGGAAAGAAACTCAGCGAGATGTCTTTGAGAATGTGGCGCTTGGGCGGCACGATCTTGCCGACGCGGTTCATGGAAAAAACGTATTGGGCCATTGCAGTGTTCTTGGGGGAGTCAAAAAGGGATAAGCCGGTATTATCGACTGCCACGGCTACTGGGCGCGCCGAAGTACCAACGGCATTTCTTGCGCCCGGCGCAACGTGCGACAATCGCACACCTTTGCGGAGTTTCAGTTGCCCGCAAGCACAGCACCATGCTGGGGACAGCAACCAAAGCGGTTCGTCCCATTTTTGAATCTACCTGCCTTTGACTGACCGTTTGGAAACCTCCAGGGGATAGGCCGGTACGCACGCATCCACTAGTGGGTGCTTCTTTATGAACTTCGATGAATTGAATCTGGCACCCGCCATCCTTAAAGCCGTTCTGGAACAGGGTTACGAAACCCCGACTGCTATTCAGGCGCAAGCCATACCCCTGGTACTGGCCGGCCACGACCTGCTCGGTGGCGCGCAAACCGGCACCGGCAAAACGGCGGCCTTCACCCTGCCCATACTGCAACGCCTGTCCACCACCCCGGGGGCCAAGAACAAGTTTGGCGGCATTGGCATCCGCGCCCTGGTACTCACCCCCACACGCGAACTCGCGGCACAGATTGAGGAGTCCATCCGCACCTACGGCAAATACCTGGACCTCACCAGCACCGTGATTTTTGGTGGCGTGGGCATGAACCCGCAAATTTCCAAGCTCAAAAAGGGCGTGGACCTGCTGGTGGCCACCCCCGGACGCCTGCTCGATTTGCAGCAACAAGGCATGCTGGACTTGGGCCAGGTTCAAATTCTGGTGCTCGACGAGGCCGACCGCATGCTCGACATGGGCTTTGTCCATGACGTGAAAAAAGTGCTGGCCCTGGTGCCGCGCGACAAGCAAAGCCTGCTGTTCTCGGCCACCTTCAGCGACGAAATCCGCGACCTGGCAGCCACACTGCTGAAAAACCCGCAGAGCGTGCAGGTCACACCGCGCAACACCACGGTGCAACGGATTACCCAGGTGATCCACCCGGTGGGCCGGGGAAAGAAAAAGGCGCTGCTGGCGCACATCATCAATGCGCAAAACTGGAGCCAGGTGCTGGTGTTCACCCGCACCAAGTTTGGCGCCAACAACGTGGCCGAGTTTCTGGAAAAAAATGGCATTTCTGCCATGGCCCTGCACGGCAATAAGAGCCAAGCAGCGCGCACCCAGGCGCTGGCGGGCTTCAAAAGCGGTGACGTACGCGCCCTGGTGGCCACTGACATTGCCGCGCGCGGCATCGACATTGACGACCTGCCGCATGTGGTGAACTACGAAATCCCCAATGTGAGCGAAGACTACGTGCACCGCATTGGCCGCACCGGCCGGGCTGGCGCCGACGGCGCTGCCGTGAACCTGGTGTGCCTGGACGAAGAGGGCTTTATGCAAGACATAGAGCGCTTTACCAAGCAAAACATTGAAGTGGTGGTGGTCGAAGGCTTTGCGCCTGAGCCCGGCGAGCGCGCCGAGCCCATCGCCATGGGCCGCCAGACCATCTGGGGCGGCGCAGGCAAGCCGCCCAGCCGCGACGTGATGCAAGCCGCTGCCAAAGCCGCACGCTCTGAAATGCTCACCCGTGTACGCGAAAGCAAGGGCCCAGGCGGAAATGGCGGTGCCAATCGGGGTGGCGGTGGCGGCCAACGCCAGGCGCAAGGTCCCCGCGGTTCTGGTAACGGCGGCGGCGGTCGCAATGGACCGAACAATGGCCCTCGCCATGCACCCCGCAGCGCGCCACCACGAGACGACGGGTTTCCCCGTGATGACGACGGCCCCGGTCGCCACGAGGACCAACCGCCCCGCTCACACGACGTGCACGCAGCGCGTCCGCGCCTGGGACAAGACCGGATGTCCAGCTTCCCCAGCGAGCCCCGCGTGCCCCGCGCACCAGGCGGCCAGCCAGACCCGATGCGTACCAGTGTCGATTTGATGGCCGAACGCGGCGCACGCCGTGGCGGTGGCTACCAAGGCAACCGCAATGGTGGTGGTGGTGGTGGCGGTGGTGGCGGCGGTGGATATGGCGGCGGAGGCGGAGGCAGTGGCCGTGGACGCGGTGGCCCTGGCGGCAACCGAGGACCTGCGGGCCGTTAAGCCGACCTTGCTCTCCATCCGAAAAAGGGCTCTGCGGAGCCTTTTCGTTTGCGCGGCTACGCCCTCAGAAACAGCGTGACCAGCGGGTCAGGGCCCACTTGGCGACTCCAGTGGCCGTGGACCGCCTCGTCAAACGCCACGCCCTCGGGCAACAAATCGGCGCTAAAGAAATGCGCGCCCGGGCAAAACACGCGGGACATGCCGCCGTGCAAGCCAATCTCCATCTGGCCACTGAGAATGAACACCCACTGCGGCGCACCGGTGCAATGGAAGCCGCTGCGAAACCCCACCGGACTGCGACGCAACTGGTAACCACCGCTTGCAAACACCTCGGACAGCAGGGTTTGTGGCGTGCCGTGGAGCAGGGGTATGGTTTCCTCCTTGAAGCGGGCGCGGCCATCTGCGTCGGTGAACAGGACGGTTTGGGTGAAATGGGTCATGGGTTTGCAGGGGACTGGAAATGGGGTGGGGGCGATTGTGGTCGACGCGCCCTTGCGGTCGGGGGCAGCGACTGGGCGACAATGGCACACATGCGAATCCTCCACACCATGTTGCGCGTTGGCAATCTCCAGCGATCCATTGACTTTTATACCCAGGTGATTGGCATGAAACTGCTGCGCACCTCCGAAAACCCCGAATACAAGTACACCTTGGCGTTTGTGGGTTTTGGCAACAACCCCGACCATGCTGAGCTTGAACTCACCTACAACTGGGGCGTCGAGAGCTACGACATAGGAACGGCCTATGGCCACATCGCCCTGGGTATGAGCGACATTTACGCGGCCTGCGAACGCATCAAGGCCGCAGGTGGCAACGTAACGCGCGAGCCCGGCCCGGTCAAGGGCGGCACGACGCAGATCGCTTTTGTGACCGATCCCGACGGCTACAAGGTCGAGCTGATCCAACGCCTGGGCGCCTACTAGCCCATGGGCACCCGCTCCCTGGACGTGCGCGGCGCGTGGCTGGTATTTGGCTCGGCTGCGGTCTGGAGTTTTGGCGGCGCAATTGCCCGGTATCTGACGGTGAGCGATAGCTGGACGGTGGTGTTTTGGCGCTCAACATTTGCGGCGGCTTTTTTACTGGTATTCATGCTGTGGCAAAACGGACGCAAGGCCACCGTCGCCTTGTTTCTCGCCATGGGCTGGCCCGGCGTGGGCGTAGCAGCGTGCTTTGCGCTGGCGTCCACCTGCTTTGTAGTGGCGCTGGCCTACACCACAGTGGCCAATGTGCTCCTGCTGCAAGCGGGCGTGCCCTTGATTGCTGCACTGATGGCCTTTCTGTTCTTTCGCGAACACATACCGCGCGCCACCTGGATTGCGATTGCCGCCGTGATTGCCGGGGTGGCGGTTATGGTGTCGGAGTCCTTTGGCGGCACGGTATCGCCTATTGGCGATGGCTTGGCCTTGCTGATTGCGCTGGCATTTGCCACCGCCACTGTGATCACCCGGCGCCACGCCCACGTGGCGATGATGCCTGCCGTGTGCCTGGGCACTTTGATTGCAGCCTGTGCGTCGTCGCAAATGGCGGGAGTTTTTGCCCTGAGCCCCACCGACGGCGTGCTGCTGTTTGCCTTTGGAGCGCTAAATTTGGGCTTAGGGCTCGCACTGTTTGTCACCGGCGCGCGCCTGCTGCCCTCGGCGATCGCTGCGCTGATCGGCATCACAGAGCCCGTGCTCGGGCCGTTGTGGGTTTGGCTCATCCACAACGAAATTCCTAGCGCACGCACCGTTTTGGGTGGCGCCATCGTGTTTCTGGCCCTGCTGGCGCACATCGTGTGGCAGCTGCGCCAGCCAACGCCGGAACCTGGTGCGGGCTAAGCTTAGGCCAATACTGCGCCAACGGAAACCGCCGCGAATCTGCAAGATTTGGCGGCGGTTTGTCTTTATGGAAACAAGACGATGGTGCTGAGCCCCTGGTTGGTGCCCAGGGTCATGCGGGACAGATGGGTGCCGGTGGTGGCGAGTGCAAACCCCTAGTCCTTATTGAACGAATCGCTAGTAGTATGGAATTTTGCACCTGCGTATCGGGCCTTTTGGTGATACTGTGGCCGTTCATGCGGGTTCCCAAAGCGAGCACACACTTTCCAGAAAGGTTTTCATGATGGCCAAGTTTATTTTTCCTCGGCTCGCGCGTTGGCTGGGCACCGGTTTGCTCTTAGGTGCCACCAGCATGGGCTACGCCCAAGGCACGCTCAAGGTGCTTAACTGGTCTGAATACATTGGCCCGGAGGTGGTGGCCAAGTTTGAAAAAGCCACCGGCATCAAAGTGATTTACAGCATTTTGGACAGTGACGACACCTTGCAAGCCAAACTGCTCAGCGGCAACAGCGGCTACGACGTGGTGTACCCCAGCTCCAATTACATGGCCAAGCAGATCAAGGCCGGGGTTTACGAGCCCATCGACTGGTCCAAGATTCCCAACAAGCAGTACCTGGACCCCATGGTGATGTCGCACACGGCCAAAAACGATGCGGGCAACAAATACGGCGTGCCCTATGTCTGGGGCACCGAAGGCCTGATTGTCAATGTCACCAAGGCAAAGCAAGCCTGGGGCGGCGAACTGCCGCCCTTGAACTTTGACCTGTTATTCAATCCAGAAAACGCCAAGCGCTTGCAAAAATGCGGTATCGCCTTGATCGACCAGCCCAGCGAAGCCAGCACCATGCTGGCCCATATGGGGCGCGACCCCAACAGCACCAAACTATCGGATACCGAAGACGCATTCAAAGAGCTGGCGAAAATTCGGCCCTATGTGAAGTTGTTTACCAATAATGTGATCATGGACTTTTCTTCGGGCGATATCTGCATTTCCACCGGCTGGTCCGGGGACTACAGCGTGATGAAGCGCCGCGCCAAGGCTGCAGGCAAAGATTACGACATCCGCTACGCCACACCCAAGGGCGCTACCGGCCTGTGGTTCACGCTAATGGGCATTCCCAAAGACTCCAACAACAAGGATGCGGCGCACAAGTGGATCAATTTCTTGCTCAGCCCCGAAATTGCTGCCGAAACCAACAATGAAATCACTTACACCACGGCCGTTCTGGCGGCCCGGCCCATGATCAAACCCGAGCTGTTGAACGACCCCTTTCTGTTCCCCACCGAGGCACAAATGGCGGAGTACTTCACCTACAAGCCCCAAGAGACCGATTTGCTGCGCGCCACCAACAAGCTGTGGTTGCGCTACAAATCTGGCCGCTAAACGCGCATTTGTTGGAATAAGCCTGGGCCCGCGCAAGCGGGCCTAGTCGTTTTTAGACCACGGTGTAGCCTAGTTCCACCTCGATATCGCGCAGGGTGCGCACAATGCCCTCGCGCATGAGGTCAAACATTTCATCGATCTGGGCGCGCGTGATGATGAGCGGTGGTGAGAACACGCACTGGTTGACGATGGGGCGCAGCATCAGGCCCAACTCCTGGCAATGGCGGTCTATGCGCGCACCCAAATCGACGTCGATGGCCAAGAGCGCTTCAGGCGACAGGCCGCTGTGTTCCACACCGCGCACCGTGCATTCCACGCAGCCCAGCAGACCCACGCCCCGGGTGTCAAACACCAGCGGGATATCGCGCAAGGAACGCAGGCGCTCCTGAAAATGGGGCGCCAGCGCGCGCACATTGCCCAGCAGGTCTTCGCGCTCGATGATCTCGATGTTTTTGAGGGCCGCCACGGTGCACACCGGGTGGCCAGAGTTGGTATAGCCGTGGGCAAAGGAGCCACCGCGCGCATTGTCTGCAGCCACTTGGTCAAATATCCGGTCCGAAACCAGGCACGCGCCCAAGGGCAAATAGCCCGAGGTAATACCCTTGGCGCAGGTCACGAGGTCGGGCTCGACGCCAAACACCTCTTTGCTGGCAAACCAGTGGCCCAGGCGGCCAAAAGCGGTAACCACCTCGTCGGCAATGAACAAGACATCGTGCTTGCGACAGACCTCCCAAGCGCGTTTGAAATAGCCGTCGGGTGCCACGATGACGCCGCCCGAGGCCTGCACGGGCTCGGCAATAAAGGCGCCCACTTTGTCTGCGCCTATTTCCAGAATCTTGGCTTCGAGCTCGTCCACGCGGGCGCTGCAAAACGCTTCCAAACTCATGCCCGCCGGGCGGCGCTTGGGGTTGACGCTGGAGAGCAAATGCACCTGGGCCATGGTGCTGTCGAGGTAGCTTTTGTCGCGGTCTTTGCCTGCCACCATCCCGGTCAGGTAGCTGCTGCCATGGTAGGCGTCGGCGCGCGAGATCAGGTGTTTCTTGCCGGGGCGGCCCAACACGTTGTTGTAGTAATGGACAAAGCGCAGCGCGGTTTCTACCGCCGTGGTGCCGCCGGTCGTAAAAAAGACATGGTTCATGGCGCCCGGCGCCATGTGCGCCAGCCGCGCAGCCAATTCAGCCGGAGGCCCTGCGCTAAGCGCAAACGGGTTGACATAGCTCAGCTTGACGGCTTGGGCCGCGATGGCGTCGGCCATTTCCTGGCGGCCGTAGCCGATCTGGGTGCACCACATACCGGCCGGGCCGTCAATCATGCGTGCGCCAGTGTCGTCCTGCACATAAATACCTTCTGCCTGGGTGATGACGGTGCGCTGGGCCGCGTGCGCCGTGGGCATGTATTCCCAGGGGTGCATCCAAAAGGCTTGGGGATCGGTGCCGCTTGCGGCTTGCGTCGGGGGGGTCATGGTGGATTCCTGCTAATGCTTGTCAAAAAAATGGGTTGGTTTTAGGGCACGCCCCGCGACTGGGCAAAAGCGCCCTTGGTGGTCCTTCAGGTGGGGGGCGATTGCGCCGCCCTGCCCTCGATGCTATTGCTGAGTACGGCCATGCGCAGGTGACGGGCCTGGCGCTGTTCGCGCTTCATGAGGTAGTAGCTATTGGCCACCACTCCCAGGCTGACCACGGCAATGATCAGGGTGCCAATAGCATTGATTTCGGGGTTGAGCCCCAGGCGCATGCGCGAGAGCAACACCAAGGGCAAGGTGGTGGTTTCCGGGCCCGACAAAAAGGCAGACATGATCACATCGTCCAGAGAAATCGTCAGCGACAGCACCCAACCTGCCACAAGAGACGGCGCTATCAGCGGCAAGGTGATGTCAAAGAACACCCGCAGAGGCGACGCACCCAGGTCGCGCGCGGCTTCGGTCAGGGACTTGTCCATGGCCGACAAGCGGGCTTGCACGGTAATGGCGACATAGGAAACACACAACATGGTGTGGCCAATCCACATGGTGGCCATGCCGCGCCCCTGCGGCCAACCCAGGGTTTGCTCCAGCGACACGAACAGCAGCAGCAAGGAAATACCAGAGATCACCTCAGGCAAGACCAGGGGCGCATTCACCATGGCAACAAACAGCGTGCTCCCCCAGAAGCGCCGGTAATTGGCTAGCACATAGCCAATCCAAGCGCCAATGAGCACGGAGCTGCACGCAGTGGCCAGCGCCAGCGCCAGGCTGGTGCGACAGGCATCGAGGATTTCGCTGTCGCCCAACAGCTTTGCGTACCACTTGAGCGAAAACCGGGTCCACTGGCTGGCGATCACCGACTCGTTGAAGGAATACACCACCACACTGAGGATGGGCAGGTAAAAAAACAGGAACACCAGCGCAAGAAAGCCGCTGCCCAGGTGGCGACTGAAATGCTTCATAGCGTCTGTGGCTCGCGGTTTTGCACACGCTGAAACCAGACCATGGGCAGCAGCAGCAGCGCCACCATGACACAGGTGGCCGCCGCAGCCAAGGGCCAGGCGATGCTATTAAAGAAGTCCGACCACAGCACCCGCCCGATCATCAGGTCTTGCGAACTGCCCAACAACTCGGGAATCACATACTCGCCCACCGAGGGGATGAACACCAACAAACAGCCCGCCGACATGCCCGGAAGCGACAGGGGCAAGGTGATGGTGAAGAAAACCTCCCATGGCTTGGCGCCCAGGTCGCGCGCAGCCTCAGGCAAACTGGTATTCATCTTGACCAAAAATGCATACATCGGCAGCACCATATAGGGCAAGTAGGAATACACCATGCCAACGTACAGGCCAAAGGTGTTGTGCATCAGCGCCAGCGGCGTGTCGCTCAGGCCCAGGTACATCAGCAGGCGGTTGGCCAGGCCTTGGTCTTTCAAAATGCCAATCCAGGCATACACACGCACCAGATAGGACGTCCAAAAAGGCAAGATGATTCCCATCAGCAGCAGATTGCGCAGCGCCGGGCGGGCGTTGGCAATCAGCAGCGCCGTCGGGTAGCCCACCAGCAAGCAAAAAAACGTTGTGAAAAATGCCACCTTGAGCGAGCTGACGTAAGCGGCGAAGTAAATGTCGTCCCGCACGATGGTCAGGTAGCTCTCTAAATTGAGCAAGACCGTCAGCTTGTCCTCCCCCACCACCAGCAAGTGGGTAAAAGGTGGCACGTCCATGGTGGACTCAGCAAAGCTGATTTTCAGCACCATCAAAAACGGCAGCATAAAAAACACCAGCAAAAATGCAAACGGCAGGCCAATGGCCCATCCTTTAGCCGACGGCATCCAGCGCACAAGTGCGCCGTGATGGAGAGGCCTGTTTACGTGTGCCATGTCAGCTCAAAACCACCAGGCTGCGCACCGACCAGCGCAGTTGCAAGGTGTCGCCATAGTCGGGCTCCTGGGGAAAACCGACCAAAATTTCACGTGGTACGTGCACCATCACCACGCGACCCGATGGCAGGCGCAGGTAGTACAAGGTATAGCTACCCATGTACCCAATTTGTTCCACTACGCCCAACGCACTGTTGTTGGACTGCGCCCTTGCTTCGTTGGCGGGCACAGACAGTCGAATACGCTCAGGCCGAATCGACACCTGCACCGCGTGCCCTTGGCGCGCGTTGGCAATAGCAAAACCCAACTCCAGGGGCTGTTCCAACTCGCCACAATGCAAGACGCTGCCACCGTCTTGGGTAAGCTTTCCGCCAAACACATTGGTCGAACCAATGAACTCAGCGGCAAAGCGGGTGCTTGGCGCCTCGTAGACATTCTCGGGCGTACCCATTTGCACAATGACGCCCTCGCTCATCACCGCCAGACGGTCTGCCATGGTCATGGCCTCTTCCTGGTCGTGTGTCACCATCACGCAGGTAACGCCCACCTTTTGCAAAATCGTGCCCAGCTCAAACTGGGTTTTTTGGCGAATTTTCTTGTCCAGTGCCGACATGGGCTCGTCCAGAAGCAGCAACTTGGGGCTTTTGACCAGGCTGCGCGCCAGCGCCACGCGCTGCTGCTGTCCGCCTGAGAGCTGCGAGGGCATGTGGCTGGCATACGTCCCCATTTGCACCAGCTCCAGCACTTCGCGTACCCGCTCTTCGCGCTCCGGGCGCGCCACGCCTTCGCGCTTGAGGCCATAGGCTACGTTGGCGCTGACATTCATGTGGGGAAACAAGGCGTAGGACTGGAACATCATGTTCACCGGCCTGCGGTGGGCCGGCAAATCGGTAATGTCCTGGCCGTCCAAAATGACGCGGCCACTGCTGGGCGTCTCCAGCCCGGCCATGATGCGCAGCAAGGTGGACTTGCCACAACCTGAGCTGCCCAACAAAGCAAAAAACTCCTTGCGCCGCACCGACAGGTTCAGCCGGTCCACCACCGTGACTTCGCCAAATTTTTTGCTCACGTCCAAGATTTGCAGAAAGCCGTCTTCACCCAGCAGGGGTTCGGGCGACCGATGCGGCGAATTCGGCAAGGTGCTCATCCGCCGATCACTCCGTCCACGCCGCGTTTAAGCAGGCTGCGCGCAATGATGAGTCGTTGGATTTCGCTCGTGCCTTCCCAGATGCGGTCCACGCGCAGTTCGCGAAAAAAGCGCTGCGCCGGGTTGCTGCGCATATAGCCCCGGCCACCAAAAATCTGCACCACCCGGTCGGCCACCCGGTTGGCTATCTCGGAAGCGTAGAGCTTGGCCATGGAGCAATGGGTATGAATCAAGGCCAGGTCTTCGCCACGGTCTTGCATTGCTGCGGCTTCATAAGTCATCAGGCGTGCGGCCCACAGTTCGGTAATGCTGTCGGCCAGCATGGCCTGGATCAGCTGGTATTGCGAAATGGGATGGCCCGAAACCACCCGCGATTGTGCAAACGCGCTGGCCAGGTCAATCAAGCGCCCCGCCGCACCGCAGCAGCGCGCCGCAATCATCAGGCGTTCGCGGCGAAACCAGCTGCGCGTGAAATCCATGCCCGCACCAGGCGCACCGATGCGGTTGGCGGCAGACACCCGTACGTCCCGGAAAGCATAGGTCGGGTGGTGCGAGGAATAAGTGTGGCCAAAAAGCGGGTTGTCCAGCATCTCAATGCCCGCACTGTCCTTGTCCATGAAAAACAGGGCGTGCTGGCCGCTGGCGCAATCGCCTTCGTCCTTGCCCTCGTCCACCACCGCCTGAAAGAACAAAAAGTCGGCCTTGTTGGCACTTGTGACAAACCATTTTTCTCCGCGGATCAAGTAATCGTCGCCGACTCGCCGAGCCACACTGGCAATGGCGGTGTTGTCTGAACCGGCCTCGGCCTCAGTGATGGCGTAGCACTCGCGGCGCTGGCCCTGCATCATGGGCAAGATATAGCGCGCAATCTGGTCGGCATTGCAAGCCTCGAACATCCAGGCGTGCACCTCGGACATGCACCAGCTCAAGGCATTGGTGACGCGCCCGAGTTGCTCCCACACCACCACCTGCGTCAGCATGGGCAAAGCCAGGC
>CAMDKE010000005.1 GCA_945901215.1 Comamonas sp. lk | reverse complement strand
ACGGCGCTGCCTGGGGGAATTTGGGGTGGCCACGGGTGGGGGAATTTGGACTGGCCATCAGGGCTCCAAGCGTTTGTCGCCAAAGTAGGGCACGAAGTAGCGTTCTATACAACTCACATACGAGTGGTAAGCAGTCTTGCCAGAACCCGCGTCAATTTGCTGTCGCAGTTCTGCCAGCACTTGGTGGGCAATCTGTGCGAAAGTGTGTGCTTGGTGTGCTAAGCCCAGCCGTTGCCTGTATCTGGCTTCGTCATACAAATCGCAGGCGGCGGTGACAGCGTGTTCAATGCTGGCCTTGCCTGTTGTCTGTCTATGCCACTCGCCATTGGATAACTTGTAGCGGCATTGGTACAGCAGGCTGCGTGTGCGACGGTAAACCACAACTTCGCCGTCACGCAGGTAAACGATTGTGGGCTGCGCAGTGGCGAGCGACGCAAGGATTCTTCTATTGCGGTTTAGTGGGGCAGGGTGGCTGTGGACTTCAACTGTTTGGGTTCGCTGGTGGTGTGCCATTTACAGCGTCTCGCAGCCGGTGCCAAGTGGGGGCAGCGTGGAGAAGGCGTGTTCAACACAGTCAGCACAAATAAAAACACCGCAGTCCCTTGCGAAACTACGGTGTAAATCTGGTGGCCTGGGGCGGAATCGAACCACCGACACAAGGATTTTCAATCCTCTGCTCTACCGACTGAGCTACCGGGCCTGAGCCGGTGATTGTAGCAGTAGAGCCAAGCGCCACCCACCGCGCGGGGCTGTGCCTGCCATCAAATGCTGCCGAATGGCCCCGAAGAAAGGTTTGCAGACGAGGCATGACTCCCTTCAACAAGGTGCGTCCTTTATCGACTCAGGGTTTATCCTAGTTTATTGGCCATACGTCTGATTTATAGTGAGCGCATGACTGCTTACACAATCGACTGCCTGCTGAAATGCGACAACCATTTAGGCGAAAGCCCTGTGTGGGATGTGAAGGACGGTTGCCTCTACTGGGTAGACGGCACCGGCCCACGTGTAGGCAAACCAGCGTTATGGCGCTACAGCCCGCACACAGGCGCGGTAGAGCACTGGAAGCTTGACCGTGACGTTGGCGCTATGGCGCTGCGGGAGCAGGGTGGCGCGGTGTTGGCGCTGAACGACGGGTTCTACTTGTATGACTTCGCAACTGGCGCGCTCGACTGCGTCGCCACCGTTGATGACGACATCACGCGAGCCCGCCTGAACGACGGCAAGTGTGACCGTCGCGGGCGCTTCTTCGCTGGCGGTATGGATGACAAAGAAGAGCTCGGGCTGTGCAGCCTCTGGCGGCTCGACACCGACCTCAGCCTGCACAAGATAGATACAGGCATCATCTGCTCAAACGGTCCGTGCTGGAGCCCGGACGACCGGGTGTTCTATTTCGCCGACACCTTCCAGCGAGAGATCTGGGCCTATGACTACGACATCACAACCGGTGGAGCCAGCAATAGGCGCCTGTTCGCCTCTACCGCCAAAGACAGCGGTTTTGCCGACGGGTCCACCGTAGATGCTGAGGGCTTCATGTGGAACGCGCAGGTGATTTCCGGAGATCTGATTCGCTATGCGCCCGACGGCAGCGTCGACCTCAAGATTGGCATGCCTGTGCGCAACATCACCAGCGTGATGTTTGGCGGTGACAAGCTCGACGAGATCTACGTCACCTCGATGGCACGCGTGGCCCATCCTGCTGTGCACGACAACTTCGCGGTACAAAACCGGCCGCAGTTTGGGGCCGGCAGCGTGTTTCGAATCACCGGACTTGGCATCCGTGGCCTGCCCGAAACCCGTTTCGGCGGCTAACCTGACACCGCAACACAACCACAAACCGGAAGGAGACGCATGAAACCCGCAGCATTCGCTTATGAAAGGCCGTCGTCAATCGCGGCGGCATTGGACCTGTTGGCGCTAGATGACATAGAGACCAGAATCCTGGCGGGCGGGCAAAGCCTTGTGGCGATGATGAACCTGCGCTTCGCGCGCCCGGCGCGGCTCATCGACATCAACCGCCTGCCGGACTTGAACTACATCCGTCGAGAGGGTGACGAGCTTGCTATCGGCGCGCTGGCGCGGCATGCCGATATCAAGGCATCTGCCCTGGTGGCGCAATGCTGCCCGCTGATGCATATAGCGTACGAATGGGTGGCCCACGGTACCGTACGCAACCGTGGCACCTTGTGCGGCAACCTGTGCCATGCCGACCCGGCCAGCGAAATGCCTGCCGTCGCGCTGGCCGTGGGCGCGACGATGGTCTTGCGCAGCAAAAGCGGCGAGCGTCGCGTTGCAGCAGCAGACTTCTTTCAGGGCCTGTACAGCACCGCAACGCGCTCCGACGAGATGCTCGTCGAGGTGCGGGTGCCAGTGGCGCCGGCTGGTCAAAAAGCCGGCTTTGCCGAAGTAAGCATGCGCAAGGGCGACTTCGCCTGGGCTTTGGCGGCAGTTTTGCTGACAGTCTCCAACGGTCGCATTGCGCAAGCGGTCATCGCTTGCGCGGGTATCGATGACCGTGCCCGTCGCTTGCATTCAGTGGAGCAGGCCATCACTGGCCAGGCTGCCGATGCGGCCACGTTCAAGCGCGCTGGCAGTTTGGCGCGCGATGCAGTCAACCCCCATGACGATGCCACTACGCCCGCCGAATACCGCAAGGACCTCGTTTGCTCGCTCGTCGAGAAGGCGTTCGTCGGGGCGGTTTGAATCACACCATATTAGAGTCAGGAGACGCCATGACAACACACGCCATTACGATCACCGTTAACGGCCGCAAACGCGAGGCCACGGTTCCTGCACGGATGCTGCTTAGCGATTGTTTGCGCCACACGCTGGGCTTGCCCGGCACCCACGTGGGCTGCGAACACGGTGTCTGCGGTGCTTGCACCGTGATGATGGACGGACGCACCGTGCGGTCTTGCCTGACGTTTGCGGTGCAAGCCGACGGCAGTCAGCTCACCACCATCGAAGGCCTAGCCAACGAAAGCCAACTGCATCCGATTCAGGAGGCATTTTGGGAAGAACACGGCCTGCAATGCGGCTTTTGCACGCCGGGCATGCTGATGGCAGCCAACGAGCTGCTCAGCGCCAACCCCAACCCCAGTGATGATGAGATCCGCGAGGCGATCTCTGGCAACCTGTGCCGCTGCACCGGCTATACCCAAATCATCAATGCCATCCGCTCGGCCGCCGCCAAGTTGCGGGCAGCTGTTCCCACCTCGGCCACCTGAATAGAAAAGAAAGGAGTCCCGATGAGCTCACATCTGGAAACCAACGTCCTGCCGCCTAGCCGCCAACGCGAGCTACCCGGTCAAACCCGTAAATGGGTAGGCCAAAGCATGAAGCGCGTCGAAGACCGGCGCTTCTTGCTTGGCAAGGGCCAGTACATCGACGACCACTCGGTGCCCCATATGGCGCACGCGGCTACCGTACGCAGCCCGCATGCCCATGCCCGCATCATCTCGATCGACACGTCAAAGGCCAAGGCCCTGCCGGGAGTGATCGGCGTTTATACCGGGACCGACCTCGCAACGGTGGTCGACCCCTGCCCGAGCTTTGCCAGCCCGCCAGTGACGCAGCGCGCCATTGCCATCGACAAAGTGCGCCATGTCGGCGAGGTGGTGGTCGCCATCGTGGCGGTCGACCGCTACATTGCCGAAGATGCGGCCGATCTGGTGGAGGTGGAATACGAGGTTCTGCCAGCCAATGTCGATATCGAGGCCACGCTGGAGGCTACTGGCGATTCCGTCATCCATCCGGCTGACCGCGAAGGCAACAAGGCCCATGATGAGTCGTTCAAATTCGGTCCAGTGGACGAAGACTTTGCGCGCGCTGATCACATCGTTCGGCGCCGGTTGCGCTGGAAGCGCAGCGGAGCCCAGCCCATAGAGACCTGCGGCTGTATCAGCGAATACAGCGTGGTGGACGGCGGCTACACGATTCACTGCAACACCAATTTTTCGAACTTTATCCCGTTCGTGATCGCCGGCTCTTTGCGCATCTCGCCCACGGTGCTGCGCATGCAGCCCATCGCGACCGGCGGCAGTTTTGGGTCCAAGGTGTTCATTCACAAGATCGTTATCTTGACCTCGGGTCTTTCGCGTCTGGCGGGGCAACCAGTCAAGTACATCGAAGACCGCTTGGAGCACTTCACCAACTCCGACTCGCACGGTAGCGACCGGCTTTACGACGCCGAACTCGCGCTGGCCAAAGACGGCACGATGCTGTCGTTGCGCTTTGACGTCATCGACGATTACGGCGCCTACCTGCAATTCGGGGTCGGCACGCACGGCAATGCGATGTCTCAGGTCACCGGACCTTACCGGATCGGCTCGTTCGGCATGCGTGTGCGGGCTGCTCTGACCAACAAATGCCAGCAGGGGCCGTATCGGGGCTTTGGTGCTGAGGTAACCAACTGGGTGCTGGAGCGCCTGGTGGACGCTGCTGCCGAAGAACTGGGTATGGACACAGTCGGACTGCGTCTGCAGAACATGATCCAGCCCGATCAGTTTCCTTACATGATCCCAACGGGCAACATTTACGACAGCGGCAATTTCCAAGAGGTCTATAAGCAGGCGGAGGCGCTCATTGGCCTGGCGGCCTGGCGCAAGAAGGCCGCTGACCTTCGCGCCCAAGGACGCTGCGTCGGCGTCGGGGTTGCCACCTGCCAGGAGCGCAGCGTCTACAGCCCAACCGAATGGTGGTCGCTGAACAACCTGGCAGCGCCGGGATTCGCCCTGAGCAGCACGCCCGAAGGTATTTCGCTGCGTATCGACCCGGTCGGCAAGATCTTCGCCACCCTGCACTCGGTGTTCATCGGCAATAGCCCCGAGACCATCGTTACCCAGGTGCTGGCCGAACAATTCACCGTGGACCCCTCGGACATTGTGGTGAGCTACTCCGACACGCATTCCGGCTTCAACGGCGTGGGGCCGCAGGGCAGCCGTTTCACCGCAATGATCACCGGCGCATGTGTGAGCGCCAGCTACAAGATTCAGACCAAGCTCAAGCGACTGGCGGGCCACCTGCTGGAAGCTGCTGAGGGCGATCTGGAGTTGCGCGACGGCGCCGTGACCGTGAAGGGGACCGACCGCAAGATCAGCATTGGCGACGTGGCGATGCAGGCCAGTTTCTTCCGCCTGAATTTCCCCGACACACCCGATTTCGATAGCGGGCTTGAGACCACTGCGGTTTACGATCATCCGATCTCCACCTTGCCACATCCGGAGCGCAAGCATCTTGGCGTCTTCTATCCCATGGTGGGCCACATCTGCCACATCGCCGTGGTGGAAGTCGACCCCGATACCGGCAAAGTCGCCATCCTGGACTACGCCGCAGTGCACGACAACGGCACCATCATGAACCCCATGACGCTCGAAGGCCAAGTGCTCGGCGGAACCGCAAATGGCATTGGCAGCACCTTGACCGAAGAGTTCATCTACGACGACCAGGGCCAGTTTGTGAATGCGAACTTTGGCGAATTTGCGATGTCGTCGGCCTGGGAAATGCCGGCCAACCTGAAGATCGGGCATGTGGAGACGCCTTCACCGTACACCGAGTACGGCGTCAAGGGCGGCGGCGAAGGTGGACGGCTTGGCGCGCCTTCGGCACTAAGCAGCGCCATCGACGATGCCCTGCAACGCTACGGCGTGAAGGTGGAGCAGATCCCGGTGCGGCCGTCCACGCTGCGGGCCATGATCCGCGCCAGCGGCAAGTAAGGCTATCGATGGCAGCACCACGAAAGGTCATCATCACCTGCGCTGTGACCGGTGCGATTCATACGCCGTCGATGTCACCGCATCTGCCGATCACGCCGCAGCAAATCGCCGACGAGGCGATTGCGGCGGCTGAAGCGGGTGCAGCCATCCTGCACTTGCACGCGCGCGACCCGGTCACGGGCCGGCCAGACCAGACGCCGGAGGCCTTTGCGCGCTTCTTGCCGCTGATCCATGGGCGCAGCAATGCGGTGATCAACCTCACCACAGGCGGCAGCCCGTATATGCTGGCCGGCGAGCGCGTGCAGCCTGCGGCGGTGTTCAAGCCCGAAGTGGCGTCGCTGAACATGGGGTCTATGAACCTGGGCTTGTTTCCCATGCTCACGCGCTTCAAGACCTTTCAGCACGACTGGGAGCGCGGCCACCTCGAAGCCACTCGCGACATGGTGTTCAAAAACACCTTTGCAGATATTGAGATGATTTTGACCACGTGTAGCGAGAGCGGCACGCGCTTTGAGTTCGAGTGTTATGACACGGCGCATCTTTACAACCTGGCGCACTTTGTCGATCGCGGCTTGGTGAAACCGCCTTTCTTTGTGCAGACGGTATTCGGCCTGCTGGGCGGCATCGGCTCGCATGGTGACGACGTCTCCCATATGCGGCGGACCGCCGATCGATTGTTTGGTAGTGACTACGAGTGGTCGGTGCTGGGTGCGGGCAAGTCGCAGATGCGGGTTGCGGCAATCTCGGCATCCATGGGTGGCCATGTACGGGTTGGCCTGGAGGACTCCTTGTGGGTTGGGCCCGGCCGCCTGGCCAGCAGCAACGCGCAGCAGGTCACCCAAGTGCGCAGCATCATCGAAGCGCTGGGCCTGGCTGTGGCCAGCCCCGACGACGCGCGCGAGCTCTTGTCTCTTAAAGGGCGAGCCGCTGTTGCGATCTGAAGGGCCGCCTCTATGCTGAAACCTACATGCCGACCCCATTGAAGCTGTTGAAGCTGCCAAAGATGCAAGACAAGGCGCCCTTGCCTGCGCGCGCTGCAGCCAAGCCCAAACTCGCGGGCCGGCCGCCTGGCCGCCATCCAGACGAAACCCGCGAACGCATACTTGACGTGGCAGAGAAACTGTTCGCCAACAATGGCTATAACGGCACCTCGCTGCGTGATGTGGCGCGCGGGGCGGACCTGCAAACCGCAGCGATCGGGTACCACTACCCGACCAAGGAAGATTTGTTCGATACCGTTATCCGCCGTCGCGCGGCCGTGATGACTGAATGGCGGCAGCGCGCGCTGGCTGAGATGCGCCAACGCCACGGCGCTGCGGCCATTCCCTTGGACGAACTTGTGCGCGCCTATGTGCAACCGTTTTACGAATCGGCCAGCCACGGCAATGCCGGTTGGCGCCACTACGCCGCGCTGATGGGGCGGCTGTCGAACTCGCCCATGGGGACGGAGGTGATTTCCCGCCACTACAACGCCACCGCGAGCGAATACATCGACGAGTTTTTGCGCTCCCTGCCCGGTGTTGCACTGCCTTCGATGATCGATGGCTTCACGTTCATGGTGGCGTCAATGCTGTCCCTTTGCGCCGGCACCGGCCGTTCGCAAAGCCTGATCGGCGTGAGCGGTGATGGTCGCCCGTTGAATGAACCGTTCAGCAACCTGGTTACCTTTCTGGTCTCGGGCTTTCTAGCGCTGCCGGCCGAGCCCCAAAACGCAAGCGCTTCCCGCATGCCGGCCTACGCTGCTTTTTGACTAACCATGACTTTGCCTGAAACCGAACCCATTGCCAGCATCAGCACCCTGGTAACGCCTGCGCTCACAGCCCGAGCGCTGGCTGACGGTGATGCCGAGCGCTTGCCAGCGATGTTTGCCACTCCTTTCATGATCGCGATCATGGAGCGGGCCTGTGCCCAACTGCTGGTCCCCCTGCTGAAACCGGGCGAGTTGTCGGTGGGCGCGCGCATCGAAGTGGCGCACCTGGCTCCCACGGCCGTTGGTTCGACTGTGGTTTGCAGCGCGCGATTTGTGGAGGCGCAAGGGCCGCTGTACTGGTTTGAGGTCTGGGCCGAAGATGAACGGCGGCGTATTGGCAAGGGCCGTATTGCGCGTGCAATCGTTGTCGAAGCCGAACTGACTGCACGCGCAAGCGCCTGAAGGCGGCGGCGTGGTGAACCACGCTAACATGATGTCTCGCGGACCGCGATCCGATTTGCACCTTTACCAAGGAGACATCGATGCCTGTTACCGAACTCAATCACTACTTTGTCCGAGCCAACAACTTGGAAAAATCAAAAAACTTCTACTGTGAAGTGCTTGGTTTCGAGGTAATGCCTCGTCCTGATCTGCCTTTTCCGGGTTACTGGCTCGGTGTCGACGGCAAGATACAGGTGCATATGGGGCCGCACGGCATCGCAAATTCGGAGCTCTACTACTTAGGTACGCGTTCTGAATCGGCAACCAGCAACTCCGGCGTCGTCGACCACATTGCCTTTCTTGCCACCGACCCGCAGGCCGTCAACGAGCGGCTCAAATTGATGGGCGTGGCCGGGCGCAAGCGCTATTTGCCGGCGGTCAGCCTGTTTCAGATCTTCGTGCAAGACCCAGACGGCCTAACGATCGAGCTCAACTTCCACGGTATAACAGGCGATCCGGCTTGGGCCGCCGACAGCGAAAACTATGCCGACATGGCGCGGGTCAGTTAACCCTGATTGAATTTACTGCTCCGTGAACCCATGCGGCGGCTCTCTGCGCCGCTTCGCCCGGGCACCGACTTGCGCTGCACCCTGGCCTCTGCCGCTTTTCAATGAACAAGGCGGGCACGCTCTACAAAGCCAAATTAAGACGCCACGGCTGTATTTTTATGACCAGAAAGCAGCCCAACTTCGGCTCTGAATTGGCGCGCCTCCCCGCAAAATGAAAAAAGCCGGACGATAAAAAATCGTTCCGACTTCAAATTTGGTCCCGCCGACAGGAATCGAACCTGTATTTCACGCTTAGGAGGCATGCGCACTATCCATTGTGCTACGGCGAGGGGTGGGGCATTTTAGGGTGCGTCCCTCAAGTGGGTGGTGCTTTGGTGCGGTGGGGTGGCTGGTTCGGATCAAAACTGGCTCAATTTTCGTGCGAACTCCGCGCTTTACTGGCTCAGTTTTACCGCGTAGTCAAAACGAACTACGGGTTTGTACTGATTTATTTATTGATCAGTTGATTAATAATTAATCCGTTGAAAGGAAAATGCCATCCCTTTCATCATGTTCGCTGCATAAAAGTTTTCTGAATTTCGGGGGATGGGCATGCGGTACGCCCCGAAACACTTTGCGTGCAGTTTTTTGTAGTAATGGTGTTCTGTTTACAGGTGGAGCGGTTCAGAGCGCACCTGTAGTCCATATAACTTTTTATATGTGAATGCCAATTGGAAATTCAACTATAGGAGAATGACATGAGAAAACAGCTATATACAATGAATCATATCGGTATCACTTTCCCAGATATTGATGCGGCATTTGTTTGGTACAGAGATGTATTGGGATGTTTTGTACTCGCGGAGCCTGCCGATGTGCTTAATGATGGATCGCATTTCGGGAATATAGTTCATAATATCTTTGGCGATAAATGGGGCCAGGTAAAAATGGCTCACCTCACAACAGCCTGTGGTGTAGGTATAGAGATGTTCCAATTTGTTAAGCCTATGACTTATACTCCAGAGAATACTTTTGAGTACCACAGAACTGGAATTTTTCACTTCTGCTTAACGACATCCGATATCGATGCAGCTGCGGAATTAATCACAAAAAATGGAGGTAAGGTACTTAGTAAAACATGGAAACTATTCAATAAAGAATATCGCCATGTACTCTATACGCAGGATCCATGGGGAACCATTGTTGAGTTTTTTGATGCGCCATATGATCAGTATTTCTCGAATATGGAAGGTGTATCTTTCCCGCCTCCTTAAGGGTTATTTCGATGTGATCTATTGCATGAGCCCCCTCCACCCACCACCCAATTGACTATCGCACCTGTTATTTCGATGCTCAAGTCAATTGCCCAAGCGCTAGAGCCCCTGGGGCTGCTGCTGCGCGGTGGCATGCATGTGGCGCCGGGCGACAAGTTTCCCGCACTGCCCGACGGCAGTGCGGCGCAAACCCTGCTGCTGGTTGGCAATGCCGGGCCCGCCCTGTGGCGGGCTTTTGCTGCTGCACCCGAATATGCAGATGGCCAAGCGCACCCGTTAAACCGCTGGACGCGGCGCCACTTAGACGCTGTCGCCGGCCCGTTTGGCGGCACGGTCCTGTACCCATTTGACGAGGCACCCGCTTGGCCTTTTGGGCGCTGGGCGGCGCGCTGTGAGGCGGTACACCAGTCGCCGCTGGGCCTGCTGGTGCACCCGCAGTATGGTTTGTGGCATGCGTACCGGGGTGCTATTTTGGTCGCGCCCGTGCTAGAGCTTGCAGCCCCTGCGCCGGTGCCCAGCCCGTGCCAGAGCTGCACTGGCCAGCCCTGTCTATGGCGCTGCCCGGTGGGCGCATTTACCCCGGGTGGCTACAACGTAGCCGCGTGCGCAGCCCATCTGGCGCTGCCAGAAGGTCGGGATTGCTTGGGTGCGGGCTGTCTTGCACGGCGTGCATGCCCAGTGGGGGCTGACTTTGCCCAAGCGGCGGCCCAAAACGCCTTTCACATGCGCGCGTTTCGCGACGCCGTATCTGGGGCCAGGCCTTAAGACCTGTCCTTGGCCTGCGTTTGCAGGCTTTGCAGCTCGGCAAGGGTGTTGGTGTTGAAAAACGCCTGCGGGTCGTCGCCGGGCAGGTCAAAAGGCACCAACACAGTGGTGTGCAAAGCCGTCCACGCGTCTATCTTGCGCCCGCCCCCAGCTGTGAATTGAACCAAGCTGTCTAACAAACCTGCGCGCAGAAGGCAAAAAACCGGCTGGCTGCGCAGCCGGGTCTGCCCTTGGGCGTCGGTTTCGGGCGCCGCCACCATGGCGATATCGGCCTTATGGGTTTGCAAGGCATCGGCCAGCCGCGCCACCAGGTCCAAGGGCAACAGCGGGGTGTCGCAGGGAACGGTGACCAAGTAAGGCGTTTCGCAGCGCTGCAGGCCGGTTAAAAAGCCCGCCAAAGGTCCGGCGTAGTCGCTCAGGGTGTCGGGCCACACAGACACGCCCCAGGACGCATACTCCGTTAGATTGCGGTTGGCATTGACCAGGATGCGGTCCACCCCCCCGCCCATTTGCAGCCGCTGCAAGGCGTGCAGCGCCAAGGCCTTGCCGTGGAACATTTGCAGGCCTTTGTCAACGCCGCCCATGCGGCTGCCGCGCCCACCGGCGAGGACCAGGCCGGTAATGTCCTTGGGGTGTATCAAAGCGGGCGCTGTTAAGAGGCTTACTTGGTCAGCAGCCGCATGGCCTCTTCCAGGCCTTTGAGGGTCAGCGGGTACATGCGCTGCTGCATGAGCTGCTGGATGACGCTGATGCTTTGGCGGTATTGCCACACGCCCTGGGGTTCGGGGTTGATCCAGGCAAATTTGGGGAAAGCACTGGTCAGGCGCTGCAGCCAGTCAGCGCCGGGCTCTTCGTTGTTGTATTCGACACTGCCGCCGGGCTGCAAAATCTCGTAGGGGCTCATGGTCGCGTCGCCCACAAAGATGAGTTTGTAGTCCTTGTTGTACTTGCGGATGATGTCCCAGGTAGCAAATTTTTCGGCAAAGCGGCGCCGGTTGTTCTTCCACATGAAGTCGTAGACGCAGTTGTGGAAGTAATAAAACTCGAGGTGCTTGAACTCGGTTTTGGTGGCTGAAAACAGCTCTTCCACCCGCGCAATATGGTCGTCCATGGTGCCGCCAACGTCCATCAACAGCAGCACTTTGACGTTGTTGTGCCGCTCCGGTCGCATTTTGATGTCCAGGTAGCCCGCATTGGCCGCTGTTTTGCTGATGGTCTCGTCCAGGTCGAGCTCATCCTCATGGCCTTCGCGGGCAAACTTGCGCAGGCGGCGCAGCGCCACCTTGATGTTGCGCGTGCCCAGTTCCTGTGTGTCGTCGTAGTCTTTGTAGGCGCGCTGGTCCCACACCTTGACCGCGCTGCGGTTGCGGCTCTTGTCTTGCCCGATGCGAATGCCTTGGGGGTTTTGACCAAAGGCGCCAAAGGGCGAGGTGCCGCCGGTGCCGATCCATTTGCTGCCGCCCTCGTGGCGCTCTTTTTGTTCTTCAAAGCGCTTTTTCAGCGTTTCCATGAGCTCGTCCCAGCCCATTTTTTCGATTTTGGCCAGCTCTTCGGGGCTGAGTTGCAGTTCCAGGTTTTTGCGCAGCCATTCCAGCGGCACTTCCTTTGTGAAGTCGGCAACCATCTCCACGCCCTTGAAATAGGCGGCAAAGGCGCGGTCAAATTTGTCGTAGTGCTTCTCATCCTTCACCAAAGCAGCGCGGCTGAGGTAGTAAAAGTCCTCAATCTTGTAGCCGCTGCTGTAGGCCTCGGCAAACGTGTCCGTCTGCGCCGGTTCAGCGTTCGGTCCGACCACGCCTTTTTGCAGCGCTTCGAGCAGCGTCAGGAATTCCTTGACGGATACCGGCAGTTTGGCCGAACGAAGGGTGTAAAAAAAATCAAGCAGCATCCTAGGGGCCTCTGTCTATGAAGTGGTTCTGCCCGGGCATGTGTGCCCGTTCGCCATTGCTTGGGTAACGGAAATCGAATTCATAGCCAGTCCTCAACCTTCAAGCCTTTGACGCGTTGGAACTCGCGGGTATTGCGGGTCACCATCGTCAGGCCGTGGGCCAGGGCTTGTGCGGCCAGCCAGAGCTCATTGGGACCTATCGGCGTTCCCGCGCGGCGCAGGTCAGCGCGCACCGTGCCATAGCTGGCCGCGACTTCCGCATCCAAAGGGAGCAAGCCAAAAAAGTCCAACAGCCGCTGGGCGCGCTGATCTCGCAATTTTGATACCGGGGCGTGCGCCACGCCGTAATAAAACTCCCCGGCGGTGATGACTGACAACATGGCCTCGCCCTTGACCAGCGTCTGTAAGCGGGTGTTGATGGAAGCGTCTTGCCCTTTGACCATGAGGGAGAAAACGCCGGTGTCCACGAGGTAGTTGAGGGTCATGCCTCGGGCACATTTCGGAGCGCGGCCGATGAGCGCTTGGGCTGAAGATCTACCTTAGGAACGGGCTCGTCGAGCGCCAAAAGGTCATCCGACTGTTCCATCGCCACATCGAGTGCGCTGCATTCGGCAGCGCTCAGAGGTGCAAGCCCCGCCAGTGCTTCTGCGGCAGTTCCCGCCACGGGGCGCAGCACAATGGATTGGCCGTCGCGGTAGATCTCTACCCGCTTGGCGTCGAACTGAAACTCTTTTGGAATACGAATGGCTTGGCTGTTGCCAGACTGAAACACCGTGGTTTCAGTCATGCTGCGGGATTTCAGGGCTTTGGTGGGGGTGTGTGCGACCATGGCAGGCTCCGTATGTATATTGTAAGTGTATATACGTCAACAGCCGGTGTCCAGCTCAGGGACGCGGTTTGTCCAGGCTGCATAGCAACTGCGCCTTGACTTCAGGCCACTCCCCCGAGCGCAAGCTGTACATCACGGTATCTCGAATGGTGCCATCGCGGCGCAGTGCGTGGCCGCGGATGACGCCGTCTTTGTGTGCGCCCAGACGCTCAATCGCCGCTTGCGAGGCGAAATTGAAGTTGTCGGTGCGCCAGCCCACCACGTGGCAGCCCAGCGTCTCAAAAGCGTGCGTCATTAGCAGCAATTTGCAGGTGGTGTTGACGTGGCTGCGCTGCACGCTTTTGGCGTACCAGGTGTAGCCAATTTCCAGGCGCTTTACGGCGGGCAAGATATCGTGGTAACTGCTGCTGCCCAGCACGCGGCCGCTCGCATCATCCAGTACGCAGAAGGCAAATCGGTGGCCAGCCTCGCGCATGGCCAAGGAGTCTTCGATGTATTTGAGGGTGTCTTTCGGCTCGGGCACCGAGGTAACCCGGATGTTCCACAGCGCACCGTCGGCAGCCGCAGCCTGCAGGCCGCTTTCGTGCTCAGACCCCAGGGGTACCAGACGAATGCCGCGCCCGGTCAAAGTGATGGGTTCCACAAAGGCCATGAAATTACTCTTAGTCTTTGTTCGTGCGGCTGCGCTGCCAGCGCCGTGCCAGCTGCAAGCCCAGGCCACCGCCCAGGCCCACCAGCAAAATGGCGATGGTGCTGCCCGCGCCATACCCGGGGGCAAAAATGTCCATTCCGAGCAGCTTTCCGCCCCAGTACCCCAAGAGCGAGCCACCCAGAAATCCGATCGCGTCGGACAGGCCGACGGCGAAAAAATCAATTTTTTTGCGTTCAGGCATATCAGCGGTTGTTGCGTTGCATGAACATCAGTTTCTCAAAAAGGCTGACGTCTTGCTCGTTCTTGAGCAGCGCGCCCACCAGCGGCGGCACCGCCATTTTTTCGTCTTTAGATTGCAGGGCCGAAAGTGGAATGTCCTCGGCCAGCAGCAGTTTGAGCCAGTCCAGCAGCTCGCTGGTCGACGGTTTCTTTTTCAGGCCTGGCAGGTTGCGCACTTCGTAGAAGGTCTTCATGGCAGCCGTCAGAAGCTCTTTTTTCAGGCCAGGGAAGTGCACGTCGACGATGCTTTGCATGGTCACGGCGTCAGGGAACTTGATGTAGTGGAAGAAGCAGCGGCGCAAAAACGCGTCGGGCAGTTCTTTTTCGTTGTTGGAGGTAATGAACACCAGCGGACGGTGCTTGGCGCGGATCAGCTCGCGGGTCTCGTAGCAATAAAACTCCATGCGGTCGATCTCACGCAACAAGTCGTTGGGGAACTCAATGTCGGCCTTGTCGATCTCATCGATTAGCAGTGCCACAGGGGTCTCACTGGTGAAAGCTTGCCAAAGCACGCCTTTGACGATGTAGTTGTGGATGTTCTTGACTCGCTCGCCGCCGTCAATGTCGGACAACTGGGAGTCGCGCAGGCGGCTTACTGCGTCGTATTCGTACAGGCCCTGCTGCGCCTTGGTGGTGGATTTGATGTGCCACTGCAGCAGCGGCAGCTTGAGCGCCGAAGCCACTTCCTCGGCCAGCATGGTTTTTCCCGTGCCAGGCTCCCCCTTGACCAGCAGCGGGCGTTGCAAGGTGGCAGCGGCATTGACCGAGAGCATCAGGTCTTGGGTGGCGATGTAGTTTTTTGTACCGTGGAATTTCATGGGAGGGGCAATACAACAAAAAGTCAGTGAACTCAGAAGAAATGCCAGCAGCGGAGCCACCAGCGCATGGCCGATATAATTCGCCAGCTAATTTGTACCAATACTCCTTCGATTGTCTGCGCAAAATGAATCTATCGCTTCGCCCCCTGGTTGCCCTACTTGTCGCTTCTGTGACGGCCCTGTCTGCCCAAGCCCAAGACCTCAAGGGTGATGCCGCTGCGGGCGCCAAGAAAAACGCCATGTGTACCGGATGCCATGGTATTGCCGGATACCAGGCCAGCTTCCCCGAGATTTACAAAGTGCCCAAGATTTCAGGCCAAGGCGAAAAGTACATCGTCTCCGCATTAAATGCATACAAAAAGGGCGAGCGCAAGCACCCCAGCATGCGCGGAATTGCTACCTCCTTAACCGACCAAGACATGGCGGACTTGGCTGCCTTTTACGCTGCCAGTGGCGTGGACGCTGAAGCCAAGCAATTGGACAAGGCGGCCGACGGTTCGGCTAAAGCGATGGAGCTGGTTGCAAAAGGTGGTTGTGCCTCTTGCCACGGCGACAACTTGAGCAAGCCGATTGACCCAAGCTACCCCAAAATCGCTGGCCAGCACAGCGACTACCTTTACGTGGCGCTAAAGTCGTATAAGACCGAAGGTAACCCGCAGGTGGGCCGCGGCAACGCCATCATGGCCGGTATCGCCAAACAATTCTCTAATGCTGAACTCAAGGTGATGGCTAGCTACGTGGGCAGCTTGCCCGGCGTAGTTAAGACGGTGCCCGAGAGTCGCTTCCGCTGATAGCGGTCTCGCTTAGCAAAAAAAACCGCCCTTGGGCGGTTTTTTGTTTACATCAATCCGTGGTTGCATGGCGTTGCACGCAGGCCATGTACGCATCGCCGTCGGGCGGTTGCCCTGCGCGCTGACTTTCCCAAAGCATGGAGCCCAGGCATTCCATGGCACCGTGGTGCGCCAGGTGCAAGGAATTGCGTTTGTGGGCAAGCAGTTCAACGGCTTGGCGGATGCCGCGCGGCTGGTCGATGGAGCACTGCTCGCTGATCGACAAGTGCATCGAAAGGTGTAAAAAGGGGTTGGTGCGGCCTGTGCTGCCATCGTAGACAGCCGCTACTGCGGCGTCGGCGTCGCGCAGGTCGACGTGGGTTTCGGGGTGTTCGTCAATCCATTGGGCGGCGATGGCTTCTAGCGCTTCGAGTGGCTCATATGCACGGGCCTTGGCATAGACGGCGCAAAAATAGCGGCGGACGTCGGCTTGTGAGGGATTGAACATTCTCAAAAGCTTACCATGGGCCTTTCGCCCATGAACGACTAGTGGCCCCTCATTACTGCCCAAGATTTCTATGCCGTCTGGGCACCTTCAGTCCTTTTGCTGGGCATTTTCACTGGTGCGATGGTCTGGGGCGGCCTGGCCTGGGGCGCCCAGTGCCCAGCGCCCATAATATTGCTACTGCCCACCACCTTGGAGAGGATTTTTCATGACACGCATTGTTGTTGCCAACCCCAAAGGCGGCGTTGGCAAATCGACGCTCTCGACCCATATCGCCGGCTATTTCGCGTCTCAGGGGCATAGGGTGTTGCTGGGAGACGCCGACGTGCAGCAATCTTCGCAGCTGTGGCTGTCCCTGCGGCCCCACAGTGCGAACCCGATTGGCCATTGGGAGGTCGACCCTAGCGATATTGGCAAACCGCCCAAAGAGGCAAGCCACGTCGTGCTCGACACGCCGGCCGGCTTGGCGGGAAAGCAGCTCAAGGAGGCTCTGAAGTGGGCCAACAAAGTGGTCGTTCCCCTGCAGGCCAGCATTTTTGACATTTATGCAACGCGTAGTTTTCTTGACGAGTTGGCCCAAAGCCGGCACGCAGACCGGCTTGATGTCGGCATCGTCGCCATGCGGGTGGACGAACGCACCTTGGCGGCAGACCAGCTCAGCGCATTTGTAGGCTCACTCGATTTACCTACCGTGGGAACCCTGCGCGACACCCAAAACTACGTGCAATTGGCCGCCAACGGTTTGACCATTTTTGATGTTGCCTCTGCGCGGATGGAGCGCGACCTGGCCCAGTGGAAATCGATTTGCCATTGGTTGGACCATTAGCGCCTCCCAAGGCACGCACTATGAAAACATTTGACACCCTGGGCGAGCTTGTCGCGTTGGTGGGGCAGCCGGTAGCCAGCAGCGACTGGGTGCTGCTTACCCAAGAGGCAATCAACCAGTTTGCCCAGGCAACAGGCGACCACCAATGGATTCATGTGGACGTTGAACGCGCCAAAGCCGGTCCGTTTGGGGCGCCGATTGCGCATGGTTTTCTCACCCTGTCGCTGATTCCGCAGTTTTTTGGCTCCGCAATCCTGATAGCCGACGTGCGTATGGGGGTGAATTACGGGCTCAACCGGGTGCGCTTCATGGGCCCGGTACCGGTCGGTAGCCGTTTGCGTGCCAGTTTGACCCTGCTAAAGGCTGAGCCGATCGAAAACCAAGGTCAGCAACTGACCTGGCAAGTCACCATCGAGCGCCAGGGTACAGCCAAGCCCGTCTGCATCGCGGAGTCGATAGCACGCTTGTACCCTTAAACCGCACCATCCAAGGCCCCGGCAAAGGCGTTTTGGCGCCATGCCTCAAATACGGTGACGGCCACGGCGTTGGACAGGTTCAAACTGCGCTGGTGTGGCTGCATGGGCAGTTTGAGGCTTTGACCCGGCCCAAACGCCGCTCGCACCGCATCTGAAATGCCCTTGGTTTCGGACCCAAAAACAAGCCAGTCGCCGGGCAAGAAAGCCGTCTCAAATGGGCTGCGTGTGCCCCGCGTGGTCAGTGTGAAAAGGCGATCCGGGGCCGGGCGCTCTAGGTCCAAAAACGCCTGCCAACTGGCGTGAAGGCGCAGTTGGGCATATTCGTGGTAGTCCAGTCCGGCGCGGCGCATGTGTTTGTCGTTCATCGAAAATCCCAGCGGCTCAACCAAATGCAGACTGCAACCGGTGTTGGCGGCCAGGCGAATGACGTTGCCCGTGTTGGGCGGAATTTCGGGCTCGACCAGAACAATGTGAAACATGGGGCAATTGTCGCGTGCCGAAGCGGTTGCCCGGCTTCAGTGACCTGGCTCGGCACGGGCAAAGACCAAGGTGGTGATATGGACAGCCCCAGCCTGGCGCAAGCTGCGTGCGGCTGCACCCAAAGAGGCGCCACTGGTCATCACATCATCGATCAACACCACGCGCCGACCCTCAACCTCGGCTTGGCGCAGCGGGTCGGTGGCAAAGGCGTGTTGTACGTTGGCCAGCCGCGCTGCTCTCGGTAGGCTGCTTTGCGCCGGCGTGTCCTTGATGCGTATCAGCAGCCTTGGATGTGTCTTGTGCGCTGACAGTGCGCGCGCCAAAAGCAGGGCTTGGTTAAAGCCGCGTTCGCGCAAGCGCTGGCGCGACAGGGGCATGGGCACCAGCAGATCGGCCGCGTCCAATGCCGGCTCGACCCAGGGCGCACTGCGCATCAGCAGTGCCATATTGCGCGCCCAACCTGGCTCTTGTCTGAACTTGAAATCCACGACCAGCTGCGACCAGGGGTATTCGTAGGCCACTGCGGTCAGCGCATCGTCCCATGGCGGCAGCGTGCGGATACAAGCGGCGCATTGCACCTGACCTATCACCAACGGGAGTGCACACGTGCGGCAGCGCGCACAGGGTTGGGCGAACCGGTTCACGCAGGCTTCGCATACCGCTTGGCTCGGCCAGGCATGACAAACCGCGCACCGGCTGGGGATGCGACGTACCATGTTTTCAAACCAAGACCACGACATCGGGCCAATATACTGCGCGGGGCCCGGCGCTAGACGCCTATGTAGCCACCTTTATGCCGCCCCCACCCACCCAACGCCCCCCTACCATCGATCCTTTGGCAGCAGCGCGCTGGGCCCAGATGCCTGGGGCTATGGGCAGCGCGGCATCGCCCTGGCTGCATGAAGAGGTAGCCCGACGCATGCAGGAGCGTCTGCAATGGATCGTCAAAAAGCCCCAGCGCTGGCTGCATTGGGAGCCCTTGCGCGGCGGACTTTCTATCCATCCCTTGCTAGCCCAACGCTACCCCCAGGCGCAGTGTTTTGTAGCCCAAACGCCACCCCAGGCGGCCGCTATTGTCCAACGTGTCCTGGCGAAGCCGTGGTGGGACCTGCGCCATTGGCGTGCGCAGCCGGTGCAATTTGAGCCTCCAAAACTGCCCGTGCATATGCTGTGGGCCAATATGGCTTTGCACATGGAGACTGACCCGCAGGCACAAATACAGCGCTGGCACCAGTTGCTCGAAGCCGATGGATTTGTCATGTTTTCCTGCTTGGGCCCAGACACGCTGCGCCAGATGCGCGATCTGTATGCTGCACAGGGGTGGTCCGCCCCAGCGCATGAATTCACCGACATGCACGACTGGGGCGACATGCTGGTGCACGCCGGTTTTGCGGAACCTGTGATGGACATGGAGCGCATCACGCTGACGTTTTCATCCGCCGGTAATCTGCTCGCCGAGTTGCGAAGTTTGGGACGCAATCTGCACCCACAGCGGTTCCAGGGACTGCGCGGTAGAAGTTGGCACCTCGCCCTGCAAGAGCAGATCACGCTGCGGTTGGCCGACGCGGAGCGGCCCGGTCGTTTACGGCTGGACTTTGAAATCATTTACGGTCATGCATTCAAACCGCCAGCGCGTATGCCGGTGCGCGCGCAAACCAGTGTGTCACTGGCCGACTTTCGCGATGCCTTGCAGAGAAGGCCCGATCTGCAGTCCCATCGAGAACGCTAAGCCGTTGACAGCTAAGGGTTTCACCTTATTTCCCGCTCCAGGCATGCCATGCCTTGGGCTACAATGCCCGCCATTCGTTGGAAAGTTTCCTACTCGCAACCTAGTCCGAAAGACTCTTACAAATACCGGCGCACAGTGTGAGTCCCGCTAAATACAGGTTTGCGACGGCAGATGGCCCTCAGATTGAATGGTTTTTACGTCAAAACTGCGCTTTGACGCCCCGCCAGTGTGCTGGGTGTTATGGTTTTTTAAGCGCAGTATCCCTGTCTATTGGAGTTTTTTTTTGGACTCAGGGCGCTACCCTCGTACTGGCGTTTTCGGTACTGGAAGTTCTAGTGCTGGGGATAGGGTTTCTTTGCTTCGCTAGGCGCGCGTTGGACCGGGAGCGTATTTGCATTGATGGCAATCGGGTTACGGTGGAGTGCGAGTTGGAAGGTGTTTTGCGCCAAGTGTCCTTTGAGCGCGCATGGTTAAGGGTAGAGTGTCCTGAACGACCCCAGCAGCTCATTTCGCTGCGTGGGCAAGGGCAGTTGATCAAGATCGGGCGGTTTGTGCGGCCTGAATGGCGCGCAGCGCTGGCTGCAGAAATAAGGCGTGGTGTGCATGCCGGTTGATTGCGGTATGGCCGTGGGATTTTGTTACTAGGTTTGCATACTTTGAGGCATTGAAAGTGAATACGATGAAGAGCATTTGGAAATATCTGGCTTCAATGTCGGCCACCGCCCTGTTGTGGCTCGCCAGCACTGGCATTAACCTGGCACATGCCGTCAATGATCTACCCGGCGGCCCCGCTGTAAACCAACTGAATTTGTATCCGCCAGTGACTTCCGTGGCCCGCGACCAGGAGTGGCTTCATTGGTTCATGCTGATTTTGTGTTCGGTGATTTTTGTGGCAGTTTTCGCCGTGATGTTTTATTCCATCTGGAAGCACCGCAAATCCGTGGGCCATAAGGCGGCGACGTTCCACGAGTCGGTAACAGTGGAAATCCTGTGGACCGTGGTGCCCTTCATTATTGTGATTTTGATGGCGCTGCCCGCTACCAAAGGGGTGGTGGCCATGAAAGACACCACCAGCGCAGACCTGACCATCAAGGTAACGGGTATGCAATGGAAATGGGGCTACGACTACCTCAAGGGGGAAGGCGAGGGCATTGGCTTTGTTGCCACCATTGACGCTGAACACCGCGAAATGTCGAACAACGGTGGTCCGAAAAAAGGCCAGGATGTCGATAACTACCTGCTCAAAGTCGACAATCCATTGGTGGTTCCGGTGGACAAGAAGGTTCGGCTAATTACCACGGCTAACGATGTAATCCACGCCTTTTATGTTCCCGCATTTGGTATTCAGCAAGCTGCGATTCCCGGATTTGTGCGCGATACCTGGTTTCGCGCCGAGCAGATCGGCGATTTTTACGGCCAATGCACCCAGCTGTGCGGAAAAGAGCACTCCTACATGCCCATTCATGTGAAAGTGGTTTCGGCGGAAGATTACTCCAAGTGGGTCTCGGGTGAGCAAAAGAAAATCGCGGCCAAAGCCGACGACCCGAACAAGGTGTGGACCTTGGACGAAATTTCCCAGCGCGGCGAAAAAGTCTATGCCCAGAACTGCATCGCTTGTCATCAGGCCAGCGGGAAGGGTGCTGGTCCCATCAAAGCATTGGATGCGGCTGCGGTTGTCCTTGATAGCGACAAGACCAAGCAAATCATGGTCCTGCTCAACGGCCAGAACAATGGCGCCATGCCGGCCTGGAAAGCCTTGAGCGACACGGACATTGCGGCGGTGATTAGTTTCACCAAAAACCATTGGTCCAACAAGACGGGTCAGGTGGTTCAGCCTTCCGAAGTGATGGCTTTGCGTAAGTAAGCCCAAAAGCCTATCGCGTGGACATTGATTTAAGAGTATTGAAAAGGAAGCCAGTATGAGCGCCGTTTTAGACCATCACAACAACCTCGATCATGCACACCATGATGATCACCACGCTCCTACGGGCTGGCGCAGGTGGGTGTTTGCAACCAACCACAAAGATATCGGAACGCTATACTTGTTGTTCAGTTTCACGATGCTGATCATTGGAGGCATCTTGGCCCTTCTCATCCGCGCTGAACTGTTCCAGCCCGGTTTGCAGTTGGTGAACCCTGAGTTGTTCAATCAGCTCACCACCATGCACGGCCTGATCATGGTGTTTGGCGCCATCATGCCGGCCTTTGTGGGGTTCGCGAACTGGATGATTCCGTTGCAAATTGGCGCGGCTGATATGGCTTTTGCGCGCATGAACAACCTCAGCTTTTGGCTGTTAATTCCTGCAGGGCTGATGATCGTGGGTTCGTTCTTCATGCCCGGCGGTGCGCCGGCTGCGGGTTGGACTCTCTATGCCCCGCTGACCCTGCAAATGGGTCCTAGCATGGACGCAGGTATTTTTGCCCTCCACATCCTGGGCGCCTCGTCCATCATGGGCTCGATCAACATCATCGTCACCATTCTCAACATGCGTGCGCCAGGCATGACGCTGATGAAGATGCCCATGTTCGCCTGGACTTGGCTGATCACCGCCTATTTGCTCATTGCGGTGATGCCGGTGTTGGCCGGTGCGATCACCATGACGTTGACGGACCGCCACTTTGGCACCAGCTTCTTTAACCCCGCTGGTGGCGGTGACCCGGTGATGTACCAACACATTTTCTGGTTCTTCGGACACCCCGAGGTGTACATCATGATCTTGCCAGCTTTCGGCATCATCAGCCACGTTGTGCCGACCTTTGCGCGCAAGCGACTTTTTGGCTATGCATCTATGGTCTACGCTACGTCCAGCATCGCCATTTTGTCCTTCATTGTCTGGGCGCACCACATGTTTACCTCGGGCATGCCCGTGACGGGTCAGTTGTTCTTTATGTACGCCACCATGCTGATTGCCGTACCGACGGCGGTCAAGATCTTTAACTGGATCGCAACCATGTGGCAGGGCTCCATGACCTTTGAGACGCCCA
>CAMDKE010000004.1 GCA_945901215.1 Comamonas sp. lk | reverse complement strand
CGGGCAAACACGTCCTCGGGCATGAGCTTCACGCCCTTGGGCAGCAGGCTGTGCAAATCGATAAAGCTTTTTACTGCGGTGAAAAGCCCGTCGCGCAGGCCGCTTTCGTGCGTGCCCCCGGCGCTGGTGGGAATCAGGTTGACATAGCTCTCGCCCAGGCAGGCGCCGTCTTCGGTAAAGGCCACGCACCACTGCGCACCCTCGCCTTCGGCAAAACTGTCGTGCTGGGCGTCGGCAAAGCCTTCGCCGCTGAACAGGGGAATCACCGGTTCGCCAGCCAGCGACTGCATCAGGTAGTCGCCCAACCCACCTTTGTAGAGCCAGGTTTGGGTATCTTTGGTTTTTTCGTTCCACAGCGACACGGTCACACCGGGCATGAGGACCGCCTTGCTGCGCAACAGGTGCGCCAGCTCGGCCATGGGCAGGGCCGCCGATTCAAAATATTTGGGGTCGGGCCAGACGCGCACCGAGGTACCTGACTTGCGGTCGCCGTCCACGGCCTTGCGCACTTGCAGGGCCTCGGTCACATCGCCGCCCTCAAACACGATGCGTGCCACCGCGCCTTCGCGGTAACTAGTGGCCTCCAGGCGTTTGCCCAGTGCATTGGTCACGCTAACACCCACGCCGTGCAGGCCACCCGAGAAGCTGTAGGCGCCGCCCTTGCCCTTGTCAAACTTGCCCCCGGCGTGCAGGCGGGTGAACACCAGCTCTATCACCGGTGCTTTTTCTTCCGGATGCATGCCAAAGGGAATGCCCCGCCCATCGTCATCCACCGTGACCGAGCCGTCGGCGTTCAAAGCCACCTTGATTTTTTTGCCGTGACCCGCCAGCGCCTCGTCGGCGGCGTTGTCCAGCACTTCCTGGATGACATGTAAGGGGTTATCGGTGCGGGTGT
Source organism: Comamonas sp. lk (assembly GCA_945901215.1). Taxonomy (GTDB): domain Bacteria; phylum Pseudomonadota; class Gammaproteobacteria; order Burkholderiales; family Burkholderiaceae_C; genus Allorhodoferax. The sequence continues at coordinate 22,230 of CAMDKE010000004.1, read as the reverse complement.
ACATGCCCGGACGCTGCTTGACGGGCTCCAGGCCTTTGAGGACTCTGATGGAGCCCTCGGAATAACTGGCGCTTGCAGACACAGGGGAAGAAGTTGAAACAGCCATGGCCGCAGATTGTAGACGCGCAAGACGCAATTAACTGTATAAAAAAACAGTTTTTTATTCGTTTTGGTCTTTTCAAGCTTGAACAGGCAGATCAACTACCGTGGGAGACTCGCGTCCAGACCAACAGTGGCTATATTTGGGCCATGCAGCAATTCCCACCCGAACGACCTCCCTTGTCCGCCCTACAGGTGCTGGCCTGCGGCGCAGCCATAGTCACCTTGTCCATGGGAATTCGCCATGGCTTCGGGCTTTGGTTGCAACCGCTGTCCCAAACCCGCGATTGGCCGCGCGAGACCTTTGCAATGGCTATCGCCATTCAAAACCTCATGTGGGGTGTTGCGGGCATTTTTGTCGGCATGGTGGCGGACCGGTTTGGGGCTTTTCGCGTGCTAGTGCTCGGCGCGCTTGTGTACGCCTTGGGTCTGATGGGCATGGCATGGGCGTCGACGCCAGCTTTATTGATGCTATCGGCCGGCGTTCTGGTGGGGGTAGCCCAAGCGGGCACCACCTACGCGGTGATCTATGGCGTGATCGGTCGCAATATACCGGCGAACCGGCGATCCTGGGCCATGGGGGTTACGGCTTCGGCCGGGTCCTTTGGCCAGTTTTTGATGGTGCCGATTGAAGGTCAATTAATCCTTTCCTTTGGCTGGCAAGAAGCACTTGGGATGCTGGGCTTGATGGCCCTGCTCATCGCCCCTTTGGCCTGGGGCCTGCGTGAGCCCCATCTGGCCAGCAACCAGGCCAGCGCGCCGCGCGAACAAACCATTTTTCAGGCGCTTTCCGAGGCCTTGCGGTACCGCAGTTTTCAGCTGCTGATGGCGGGCTACTTTGTGTGCGGCTTCCAGGTCGTGTTCATCGGCGTGCACATGCCCAGCTACCTCAAGGACCACGGCCTAGCGCCCCAAGTGGCCAGCTACGCACTGGCTTTGATCGGTTTGTTCAATGTGTTTGGCACCTATTTGTCGGGCGCTTTGGGTCAAAAAGTGGAGAAGCGTTACATCCTGGCTGCGATTTACTTTTCCCGCTCCGTGGTGATTGCGCTTTTCATATGGGCGCCCTTATCGCCCCTGAGCGTATACCTGTTTGCGGGGGTCATGGGCCTGCTTTGGCTATCCACCGTGCCAGCCACCAACGCCACGATTGCCCAGATTTTTGGCGTTGCCCATTTGTCCATGCTCAGCGGCTTTGTATTTCTCAGTCACCAGATCGGCTCCTTTTTGGGAGTGTGGCTGGGTGGCTTGTTGTACGACCGCACAGGCAGCTACGACCTCGTCTGGTACATCGCCATCGCGCTGGGGGTGTTTGCGGGCTTAGTGAATTTGCCGGTCCGAGAGTCGGCGATTGAGCGCCGCCCCCACTTGGCGCCATCGGGCGCTTAAGCAGCCATGCTGCACCTGCCCCAGCCATGGGTTCGCACACTGAAAATAGGCCTTGCCTTGCTCGTGGTCGTAGCGGCGCTGGCGCTGGTCTTTGGCTTGTACACCCGGCCCGATTTTTTGGTGCAACTAAGCAACCAACTCTGGGCCTGTTTTTGACCCCGGCTGTAAAGCCTTTATGCACCATTGCGATTGGAAAACATGATCCACCACCCGCCCCATAGCCCTGCTGCATCCCAAGCGACTAACGCAGGGTTGGAGCAGATGCTCGCAGCCCCTTCGCCCTGGGTGGTGCGTTGGTCCGGTTTGGCCGATGCACAAGCCAGCGTGTTGGATGTGGCCTGCGGCAGCGGGCGCCATGTGCGCTGGTTTCTGGAGCGTGGGCACCGCGTAACGGGCGTGGACCGTGACACCGCTTCGGCCCAAGGGGCAGTGCCGGACGCAGACCTGGTCCAAGCCGATATCGAAAACGCACCATGGCCACTGGTCGACCCAGCCACCAGCACGGTGCGGGAATTTGGTGTGGTAGTGGTTACCAACTACCTGTGGCGGCCCTTGTTTCCGGTGCTGCTAAGCAGCGTAGCAAGCGGCGGGGTCCTGATTTATGAGACGTTTTCTGCCGGGCAGGAAACGGTCGGTCGGCCCAGCCGCGCCGATTTTTTGCTCCAACCCGGTGAATTGCTGCAAGTTTGCTCCGACTTTCTCATCGTGGCCTATGAAGAAGGTGTTTTGACCGGGCCAGAACGCTACGTGCAACGCATTGCCGCCATTCGCAAGGCCCCGGTAAAGCCAGCAGGCTACCCTCCGCCGCGCCATTTGCTCTCGTAAAATCCCATCTTTAAATCGTTTAGCAAGCAGGTGCGCGTCCTATGAATTCTTCACACCACCCGATCCGAGGCAGCATCGTCGCCCTGGTGACCCCCATGCTCGACGATGGCGCAGTTGACTACGACGCCTTGCGTCAGCTCATCGACTGGCACATCAGCGAAGGCACAGACTGCATTGGTGTGGTCGGCACCACGGGCGAATCCCCCACCGTGAGCGTGGACGAACATTGCGAAATCATCCGGGTATCGGTCGAACAATCTGCCAAACGGGTGCCCATCATGGCCGGGTGCGGAGCCAACTCCACCAAAGAAGCCATTGAGCTGGCCCACTTTGCCAAAAAAGTGGGGGCGGACTGCCAGCTTCAGGTTGTGCCCTACTACAACAAGCCGACCCAGGAAGGGCAATACCAACACTTCAAAGCCATCGCCGAATCGGTGGACCTGCCGGTGGTGTTATATAACGTGCCCGGGCGCTCTGTGGCAGACCTTGCGCACGACACCGTAATGCGATTGGCGCAGGTTCCGGGCATTGTGGGCATCAAGGAAGCCACCGGAAATATCGAGCGCGCACAATGGCTTATCAAGGACGCACCGGCGGGCTTTTCTGTCTACTCGGGCGACGACCCGACAGCCGTGGCCCTGATGCTATGCGGCGGGCACGGTAATGTCAGCGTGACGGCCAATGTGGCGCCTGCTTTAATGCATGACTTATGCATGGCCGCCATGGCCGGCGATGTGAAAGCTGCCATGGCGATCCAGTTTCAGTTGCTGCCTCTGCACAAAGGACTTTTTGTCGAATCCAACCCCATCCCGGTAAAGTGGGCCGTATCCCGCATGGGGCATTGCAGACAAGCCATCCGGCTCCCGTTGACCCCCTTGACGGCGCCCCAGCGTGCGCCCTTAGAGCAGCTGCTGCAGTCGGCCGGCTTGCTTTAATTACTATTTCGAAAGTTTTTTTGTGAACACTTATTTCAAGTTGACGGTTTTGGTCTCGGCAGTTGCACTGGCTGCGTGCTCCGTGCTGGAGGGCGACAAGGTGGACTACAAGTCCAATGCGAAAGCACCCGCCCTGTCTGTCCCACCGGACCTGACACAGCTGTCCAAAGACACGCGCTATGCGGTGGTCAACGGAGCGGTCTCGGCAGCGGGATCCAAAGCCACAGTTGCAGACGCGGGAAAACAGTCGGTAGCGATAAAGTCGGTGGGTGATATGCGCATTGAGCGTCAGGGAAACCAGCGCTGGCTGGTGGTTGCGCGCCCAGTGGAAACGCTGTGGGAACCCATCAAGGACTTTTGGCAGGAAAGCGGTTTTGTCCTGACCATGGACCAAAGCGTCTCAGGAATCATGGAGACCGACTGGGCTGAAAACCGGGCCAAGATCCCGCAAGACTTTATCCGCAGTTCCATTGGCAAGCTTTTTGATGCCCTTTATTCGACATCCGAACGAGACAGATTTCGCACCCGAATCGAGCGCAACGCACAAGGGGAAACCGAGGTCTTTATCAGCCACCGGGGTATGGTCGAGGTCTATGCATCCGAAAACAAAGACCGCAGCGTCTGGCAAGCGCGCGCCGCGGACCCGGAGCTAGAAGTCGAAATGCTGAGCCGTTTGATGCGCAAACTAGGTGCAAGCAAAGAGCAGGTAGCTCAATTGGCCACCGTGGCGGCTGCAAAACCCACGTCCACCGTCGTACAGATGGATGGGCAAACGGGACTGCAACTCAACGACGGCTTTGATCGGGCCTGGCGGCGTGTCGGTTTGGCCTTAGACCGGACCGGCTTCACCGTGGAAGACCGTGACCGCTCCAAGGGCCTGTACTTTGTGCGCTACGTTCCCACCGCAGCCGAAAAGGTGAACCCGGGGTTTTTTAACAAACTGTTCAGCAGCTCGGAAAAGGTGAGCCAGGCCAGCAAATACCAAATCGCAGTGCGCAGTGTCGGTAACACCAGCAACGTCACGGTGCTTGATTCCTTGGGTGGTGCGGAGCTCTCCGAAGCCGCGAAAAACATCATCAAGGTATTGGCTGATGACCTGAAATAACCCTGCAAATTGGAGGGTTAGCACAACACCCCATCTTGTCCTGGTATCGCGTAGGCGAAAAAAAACCACCTTACGGTGGTTTTTTTTGCAATACCTGTTATTACTTTGATGCTTCAGCAGCCGCAGGTGCGGCGGCGGCGGGTGCCTCAGAAGCAGCAGGTGCAGCGGCAGCAGGTGCCTCAGCAGCAGCAGGAGCCGCAGCAGGCGCTTCTTCTTTTTTACCGCAAGCAGCCAACGCAGCAGCAGCTATGACAGCTGCCAAGATGAGAGTTTTGTTCATAATTGAAAAATAGATTGAGTTGACGAAACAATTTCCGGAAATTGTCTGAGCGGCACACCGCCCAAACCCCGACAAAAAGCGTTCGATCTCTTTTCGCCAGAGCCCCTGATTATACAAGACGGTGCGTTCTATCCTCGGGTTAACCCCCCTGGGCGTCGCAAGCCGTCGTTTGTGTGCGATTTTTGGCCGCGTGTCAGTGCTCGAAATCCGCATCGCAATCGAATCACCTCAATCCTGCAGGCACACCCAGCCCGCCTCAACCCAATCCGTGAGCAGGCCCCGCGCGCCGGGACTTAGTTTGTGTAGATCCGACGCGATCAAGACGTGGGTATCTGCCAATGACCGCATCAGCGCAGCATCCCGCCCCGACGCAAGAAAACTCTCGCCGTTGATAAAGATGTGGGAGTCGTCATAGAGCATGTTGCTGCGCCTGTCCAGCCGCACGCCCCGGTCAGCGTCAATACCGGTCTCTAAGCCTTGAAACCAGACTTGGGCCTTGGGCTCGCTCAGGTATTCGCCCAGCGCGCGCTGGGTTGCCAATGGATCATGCAAAGCCTTTTCAAGGGCTGTTTGAGCAAACTCGGCCAGTTCGGCCGGAATTCGGGCTGCATGGGACTGGGCACCTTGGCCTGGGTCGCGGTACAACGTATCACCCACTTCGTCACGCGCCTGCTCGGCCAGGCGCTGCAAAACCTCTTGCGCTAACTCGCCCGCAGCCGGGGCCCGAAAACCAATCGAATAGGTCATGCACTCACCCAGTGCCACGCCGTCGTGCGCGCAGCGGGGCGGCAGGTACAGCATGTCACCCGCATCCAGGACAAATTCTTGCTCAGGCTCAAAGTTGGAGAGGATTTTCAGCGGCATTCCAGGCTGTAGATCCAGCTGCTTTTGCCGCCCGATGCGCCAGCGCCGCTGGCCGTGGGCTTGCAGCAGAAAGACGTCGTAGCTGTCAAAGTGCGGTCCTACACCGCCACCGTCCGTCGCATAGCTGACCATCACATCGTCCAAGCGCGCGTCTGGTACGAAGCGAAACTGGTCCCGCAAGGCGCGCACCCGGGCGTCGTACAGGTCCACGCTTTGCACCAATAGCGTCCAGCCCGGTTTTTTGAGCGCGGGCAAGGCTTTGCGCGCAAACGGGCCATGCTTGAGGCGCCACGGCTTGGCCGCTAACTCGGGCGTCTGGATCACCAGGCGCGACTGCACATCGTCTTGCGCCGCCAGGTCAAACAGCTCGGCGCGTTCCAGCGGCGCGGAAAAACCGGGAATCGCCTGGCGAATGACCAGTGGCTTTTTTTGCCAATGGCGCTTCATAAAGGTCGCCGGAGACAAGCCACCGAGCAAGGTAAGAGGTAGATCAATGTTCATGGCGCAGGCGTCCTTGGGAGAAAAATTGGGGTGAACGAAACTGCGACAATTGTGCGATGGAAATTTATGACAACTGCGTGGTCGCATTGACCTGGGTCCTTCAAGACACTTTGGGGGAAGAATTGGATGTACTGGACGAGCCCGTCGAGTTCTTGCTCGGTGGCAAAGACCTTCTCCCCGCCATTGAAGAAGCCTTGCAAGGCCACCGTGTGGGCGCCAAGCTGCAATTGCAAATCGAGCCGGAGCAAGCTTTTGGTGATTTCAACGATCAATTGTTGTTTTTAGAGCCACGCGCGCTCTTTCCGGCGGAGCTGCAAGTCGGTTTGACGCTCGAAGGCTCTGCCCTGCCCGCTGGATGCAATCCCGAAGCGCCCAAGGACGCATTGTTTACCGTGACCGACATTTACCCCGAACACGTGGTGCTAGACGCCAACCACCCGCTGGCCGGCATTGCGATTCGCATCAGCCTGCGCGTGGAAGGCGTGCGCGAAGCTACCGACGAGGAATTGGAGCGCGGCTCCACGGGCACCGGTTTTTTCCGCATCGAAGCCCTGCCCGGCGTTGACCGGAGCGACGCCCCGCTGCATTAAGCACGGGCATCGGCCAACGGCTCAGGCCTTGCCGGTTGAGCCGTAGCCGCCTTCGCCGCGTTGCGAGGCCGCAAACTCATGGACGATGTTGAACTGCGCCTGCACCACCGGCACGATAACGAGTTGCGCAATCCGCTCCATCGGTTCGATGGTGAAGGCCACGGCGCTGCGGTTCCAGGCGCTGACCATGAGTTGACCTTGGTAGTCGCTGTCAATCAAACCCACCAAATTTCCCAATACGATGCCATGTTTATGGCCTAGACCTGAGCGGGGCAAGATCAGCGCCGCGAAATTCGGATCTTGCAAATAAATCGCCATGCCTGTGGGGACCAGTTGCCAAGCGTTGGGCTGCAAGGTGAGTGGCGCGTCCAGACAGGCCCGCAAGTCCAGGCCGGCGCTTCCCGGTGTAGCGTAGGCCGGCATCTGGTCAGCCAGTCGGGCGTCGAGAATTTTGACGTCAAGTTTCATAACCATTCAATCCATCAATTAGCGCTTCGCGCCGGGCAGGCGTCGAGCGATTTCTCGCACCAAGGCGCGCGAAAGGCTGAGTTTGCTGGCGCGGGGAATGTCGACCGCGCCCTGCGCGTCCACCAACAAGAGCGCGTTGTCGTCCTGGCCAAAGGTGGCGGGGCCAATATTGCCTACCAGCAAGGGCACACCCTTGCGCTGGCGTTTGGCCGTGGCATGGGCCAGCAGGTCGTGGCTCTCGGCCGCAAAACCGACGCAAAAAAGCGCGCCGCTTTGGGCGCGGTCGGAATGCGCCAGCGTGGCAAGAATGTCTGGGTTTTCTTGCAAGGTCAGATGTGGCACTGCGCCGGAGACGTCTTTTTTGATCTTTTGGGCGGTAGCTGCCACCGGGCGCCAGTCGGCAACTGCTGCGGTGGCAATAAAGATGCTGGCCTGGTCCGCATGCGCCATGCAGGCCTGCAGCATGTCTTGGGCCGACTCCACATTGACGCGGCGCACGCCCTGTGGCGTAGCCAAGGCAACCGGGCCAGCCACTAAAGTGACCTCGGCGCCCGCCTCTTGCGCGGCACGCGCCAGCGCAAAGCCCATTTTTCCACTGGAACGGTTGGTAATCCCTCGCACAGGGTCAATGGCTTCAAACGTCGGTCCCGCAGTGATCAGCAGCCGCTGCCCAGCGAGCAGTTTGGGCTGAAAAAAGGCAACCACGTCCTCTAGCAGTTCCTGTGGCTCGCGCATTCGGCCATCGCCCGTTTCACCGCAGGCCTGGTCGCCTGAGCCCACGCCCAGCACGGTGGCGCCGTCGGCGCGCAGTTGAGCCACGTTGCGCACCGTGGCCGGGTGCGACCACATTTCTCGGTTCATGGCTGGGGCCAGCAGCAGCGGTACCGATTCGATAGGGCGGGCCAGGCACATCAGGCTGAGCAAGTCGTCGGCGCCTCCATGCAGCAGTTTGGCCATGAAGTCGGCGCTGCAGGGCGCGATCAAAATCGCGTCGGCCTCGCGGCTTAAATTGATGTGCGCCATGTTGTTGGGCTCGCGCGCGTCCCACTGTGAGGTGTAGACCGAACGTTGGCTCAGGGCTTGCAGGGTGACCGGGGTGATGAACTGTGCTGCCGCCTCGGTCATCACGACCTGCACGGTGGCGCCCTCCTTGATGAGCGCGCGGCACAGCTCGGCGGCCTTGTAGCAAGCAATGCCACCGCTGAGGCCCAAAACAATGTGTTTTCCGTCTAAATCCATGCGAAACGTCCTGCTTGAATACCGCCAAGGGGGCCGAAATGGACCCCAAGCGCAATGTAGCAGACACCTATAATCTCGCATTACCAGCTTCCCGAGCCCTACGGTTCGTACTCTGACATGACCAAATTTGTCTTCGTCACCGGTGGTGTGGTCTCTTCCCTGGGCAAGGGAATTGCATCCGCCTCGCTTGCCGCTCTCCTGGAATCGCGGGGCCTGACAGTCACTCTGATCAAGCTCGACCCCTACCTCAATGTCGACCCTGGCACCATGTCGCCCTTGCAGCATGGCGAGGTGTTTGTCACCGATGACGGCGCGGAGACCGACCTCGACCTGGGCCACTATGAGCGCTTTGTGGAAACCCGCATGCGCAAGGCCAACAACTTCACCACCGGGCAAATTTACAAAAGTGTGCTCGATAAAGAGCGTCGGGGAGACTACCTGGGCAAAACCGTACAGGTGATTCCGCACGTTACCAACGAAATCCAGGAGTTCGTCAAACGCGGCGCCCGCCTGGGCGAGCCTGACGCAGTGGACGTGGCGATTGTGGAAATTGGTGGCACCGTGGGCGACATTGAGTCGCTGCCGTTTTTGGAAGCGGTGCGCCAGATGAGCCTGAAGATGGGGCCCAACAACACAGCTTTTGTACACCTCAGCTACGTACCTTGGATAGCCGCAGCGGGCGAGCTCAAAACCAAACCTACCCAGCACACGGCCAAGCAACTGCGCGAAATCGGTATCCAAGCTGACGCGCTGGTCTGCCGCGCCGACCGGCCCATCCCGGACGAAGAGCGGCAGAAAATCTCGCTATTTTCCAACGTGCCCGAATGGGGCGTTATCTCCATGTGGGACGTGGACACCATTTACAAAGTGCCGCGCATGCTGCATGAGCAAGGCCTGGACGGCCTGATTTGCGACAAACTGCGTCTGAACACCCCCCCGGCCAAACTCAAGCGCTGGGACGATCTGGTCTACGAGACCGAGCACCCTGCGGGTGATGTGTCCATCGCCATGGTCGGCAAATACGTTGACTTGTCCGACAGCTACAAGTCGCTCAACGAGGCGCTACGCCACGCTGGCATGAAAAGCCATGTCAAGGTCAAGATCAGCTACATCGATTCCGAGACCATCACGCCTGAGACGGTGCAGCAACTGGCCAAGTTTGACGCAGTGCTGGTGCCTGGCGGCTTTGGCAAGCGCGGCATTGAAGGAAAAATCTGCGCCGCCCGCTTTGCCCGCGAAAACAAGGTGCCCTACCTGGGCATATGTTTAGGCATGCAGGTCGCCACCATCGAATTTGCCCGCCACGTGGCCGGCCTGACAGGCGCCAACAGCACCGAGTTTGAGCCTGAGAGCCCCAACCCGGTGATCGCCCTGATCACGGAATGGAAAGACAGCGACGGCACCATCAACACCCGCGACAAAAATTCTGACCTGGGGGGCACCATGCGCCTGGGGGCGCAAAGCTCGGACGTTGCCCAGAACACCATTGCGCACGCCATCTACGGCGACGTGGTAACCGAGCGCCACCGCCACCGCTATGAGGCCAATGTGCATTACTTGGACCGCCTGCGCGGCGCCGGCCTGGTGATATCAGCCCTGACCCAGCGCGAGCACCTGACCGAAATGGTCGAACTACCCCAAACCGTACATCCCTGGTTTGTGGGCGTACAGTTTCACCCTGAGTTCAAATCCACTCCCTGGGACGGACACCCGCTGTTCAACGCCTTCATCAAGGCGGCGTTGGACCACCAACTGGGTAGCAAGACCCTGAAAGTGGCGGCATGAAATTGTGTGGGTTTGAGATTGGCTTAGAACACCGTATCTTCTTGATCGCCGGGCCCTGCGTGATTGAGTCTGAACAATTGCAGATGGACACGGCGGGCACGCTAAAAGAAATCACCGCCAGCTTAGGAATTCCCTTTATCTTCAAGAGCAGCTTTGACAAAGCCAACCGCTCCAGCGGCATCACTTTTCGCGGCCCTGGCATCGACAAAGGGTTGGAGATATTGGCCAAGGTCAAGCGCGAATTGCAGGTGCCGGTGCTGACTGATATTCATAGCGAAGACCAGATTGCCCAGGTATGCAGCGTGGTCGATGTGCTGCAAACCCCGGCGTTTTTGTGTCGTCAGACCGATTTCATCCGCGCCGTGGCCCAGTCGGGCAAGCCGGTGAACATCAAAAAAGGCCAGTTTTTGGCGCCGGGCGACATGAAAAACGTGATCGACAAGGCGCGCGCTGCAGCCCGGGAACTGGGATTGAATGAAGACAACTTCATGGCCTGCGAGCGTGGCGCCAGCTTTGGCTACAACAACTTGGTGAGCGACATGCGCGGCCTGGCCATCATGCGCGAAACCGGAGCGCCGGTGGTGTTTGACGCCACCCACTCGGTGCAATTGCCCGGCGGGCAAGGGACCAGCAGCGGCGGCCAGCGTGAAATGGTGCCGGTGCTGGCGCGCGCAGCCGTGGCGGTGGGCGTGGCCGGCTTGTTCATGGAAACACACCCGGATCCGTCCAAGGCGCTGAGCGACGGACCCAACGCCGTGCCCCTGAAACACATGCGAGCGCTGTTAGAGACCTTGGTGGCGCTGGATTACGTAAGCAAAAAAACTCCATTTTTAGAAAATAACTTCGAGTAAATGGCTTACAACCCAGCGCCGCCTGCAGCTCTGAACGCGCGCAGCCAGCTAATGAATATGACTTTAACTTTTTGAAAGACCAGCGATGAGTGCAATTGTGGACATAGTAGGCCGGGAAATTTTGGACAGCCGGGGCAACCCGACTGTGGAATGTGATGTGCTTCTTGAGAGCGGTGTCATGGGCCGTGCTGCCGTGCCCTCGGGTGCTTCCACCGGTTCGCGGGAAGCCATTGAGCTGCGCGACGGGGACAAAACGCGTTACCTTGGCAAAGGCGTGCGCAAAGCAGTAGACCATATCAACACCGAAATTTCAGAGGCCGTGCTGGGTCTGGACGCATCCGAACAAGCGTTTTTGGACAAAACCCTGATTGACCTGGACGGCACCGAGAACAAGAGCCGCCTAGGCGCCAACGCCATGTTGGCGGTATCCATGGCTGTGGCGCGCGCCGCCGCCGAAGAGGCTGGCCTGCCCCTGTACCGCTACTTTGGCGGCATGGGCGCGGTGCAAATGCCGGTGCCCATGATGAACGTTATCAATGGCGGTGAGCACGCCAACAACAACCTTGACCTGCAAGAGCTCATGATCATCCCCGTGGGTGCGCCCAACTTTCGCGAAGCCTTGCGTTATGGCGCCGAGGTGTTCCATGCGCTCAAAAAAATCCTGCACGAGAAGGGCATCAGCACTGCAGTTGGAGACGAAGGCGGTTTTGCCCCCAACGTGCCCAACCACGAAGCGGCCATTCAAATGATTTTGGATGCGATTGACAAAGCCGGCTTTATAGCCGGTGAGCAAATTGCATTGGGCCTGGACTGCGCTGCCTCGGAGTTTTACAAAGATGGCAAGTACGAGCTTGCGGGTGAAGGCCTGAGCCTGACCGCCCAAGAATGGACCGACATGCTGGCCACCTGGGTGGACAAATACCCGATCATCAGCATTGAAGATGGCATGAGCGAGGGCGACTGGGACGGCTGGAAGATTCTTACCGACCGTCTGGGCAAAAAAGTACAAATCGTCGGAGACGACCTGTTTGTCACCAACACCAAGATTCTCAAGGAAGGCATAGACAAGGGCATCGCCAACTCGATCCTCGTCAAGATCAACCAGATTGGCACTCTGAGCGAAACCTTTGCCGCCATTGAGATGGCCAAGCGCGCGGGTTATACCGCCGTCATCAGCCACCGCTCGGGGGAGACCGAAGACACTACGATTGCCGACATCGCCGTGGGTACCAACGCCGGACAAATCAAAACCGGCAGCTTGAGCCGTTCCGACCGCATGGCCAAGTACAACCAGTTGCTGCGCATCGAAGAAGACTTGGGCGACGTGGCGGTGTACCCGGGGCGTTCGGCTTTCTACAACCTGCGTTAAGCGCTGCGATGGGTCGGCGTCTCATACCTGCTGCACTGCTGGCTCTGCTGCTGGTGCTGCAAGCGCAGCTCTGGTTTGGACGCGGCAGCGTGCCCAACGTTGCGCGCCTCAACGAGGAGCTGGCGGCACAAAAACGCAGCAATACCCGCGCCGAGCAAATCAATGGCCGCATGGAGGCAGAGATTCGCGACCTGCGCGAAGGCTTGGAGATGGTGGAAGAAAAAGCGCGCTCGGAATTGGGTATGGTCAAGCCCAATGAGATTTTTATCCAAGTGGCGAAATAAGCCCCACGCGCAGCCTGCCCCATGAAAATCGCGCTGCTAGGCGCCGAATGCACCGGCAAAACCGTGCTTGCGCGGGATTTGGCGGCCACATTTGTTGCCCGTGGCCAACGTGTCCATTGCACCTCCGAAGTTTTGCGCGAGTGGTGTGACCAGCACGGACGCACACCGCAAGCCCCGGAACAGAGCGCCATCGCGCACGCCCAGGCACAACGCGTGCGCGATGCCCCTAGCTGTGATGTGCTGCTGGCCGACACCACGCCACTGCTGACGGCGGTTTACAGCGATGTGTTGCTGGGCGATACCTCGCTTTACCCGTTTGCGCTGGCACACCACGCCGTCTACGACCTGACCTTGCTTATGGGGCTGGATTTGCCCTGGGTGGCCGACGGCATCCAACGCGACGGGCCTTTGGTGCAAAACCAAGTTGATGCCCGGTTGCGTGACGTACTTCAGGTCCACGACCTGCGCTTTAGCCTCGTGTACGGGCAAAACGCCCAGCGTTGCCAATGCGCTCTGGCGGCGATTGAACAAGTGCGAAGTCGTCCGGTTGCGCTTGAGAGCCCGCCGCGCTGGCAATGGGTTTGCGACAAGTGCTCCGACGCGCAGTGCGAGCACCAGCTCTTTACCGCACTGCTGCCAACCACTGGGGGATAGGCGCTCAGTGCGGCGTGGCGCCGCCTTCGATCTGCTGGGTAGGTGGAACAAACAGCCGCGCGGTGTCCACTGGGTCAAAGTGGTATTGCACGCCGCAAAACTCGCAGGCTACCTCTATGTTGGGGCGTTCTTGCAGAATGCTGTAGGCCTCGTCGGCGCCCAGACCGACAATCATGCGGGCAACACGCTCGCGGCTGCAACTGCAGGCAAATCGTGGCGCCACGTCGCCCACCAGCGGCTCAAAGCGGGTCAGCGTTTCTTCCCAAAACAGGCGCCGCAACACGGTCTCCACGTCCAGCGTTAACAACTCTTCGCGCTTGAGGGTGCTGGCCAAAATGGCAATGCGGTTGTAGTGCTCGTTCACACCAATTTGGTCTTCGTTTTCCCGGCTTACCAGGCTGCCGGACAAATTTGCCTCACCTTGCACCGGCAGCCGCTGGATGAGCAGGCCAGCGGCAACATGCCCATCGGCGGCCAGTACCAGCGTGGTGTCGAGTTGCTCGCTTTGTAGCATGTAGTGCTCCAGCACCGCATGGAGCTTTTCGATAGGCTTGCCATGGTCGTCAAACAAGGGCACCACACCCTGGTAAGGCTGCTGGCCGGGAAACTTGGTTTGCGGGTCCAGGGTAATGGCGCAGCGGCCCTGGTTGTTGGCATTGACCATCTGGCTTAGCGTCGCGCCTTCGGGCACCGGTTGCAACACGGTGGCGGTGGCGCGGAGTTCCAGGTTGGACTGCACCTCCACCACGGCCAGCTTGACCAGGCCGTCGCCCATGATTTGCAGCACCAAGGCACCGTCAAACTTGATGCTGGACTGCATCAGCACGCCGGCGGCCACCATCTCGCCTAGCATCTCGCGCACGGGTGGTGCATAGGCGCCGTGCTCACTGTTGGAGGCGCGCCGGCGCAGGATCTCAGTCCAGGTGTCGGTCAGCCGCACAACGATGCCGCGCACCGGCAAACCGTCAAAAATAAACTTGTGCAATTCAGACACGCACTACTCCGTAAGTGCCAGACACCATGCCCGGCGGTGGTGGCCGGTTCGAGCCAGCCATTGAAAAACAGGCGATCGCAGATCAGGCGATCTTGTGGAACCCGGACCGAAAGCGTTCGGCATTGGCGACGTACTGCTTGGCGTTTCCACGCAAGACCTGTATTTGCTCGGGGCTGAGGCTGCGCACCAATTTGGCCGGTATGCCCATGATCATGGAGCCATCGGGAAACTCCTTGCCCTCGGTCACCAGCGAACCCGCGCCCACCAGGCAGTTTTTGCCGATTTTTGCGCCGTTGAGAATGATGGCGCCGATGCCAATGAGCGACTCATCACCAATGGTGCAGCCGTGCAACATAACTTTGTGGCCCACGGTGACATGCTTGCCCACGACAATGGGTTGTCCCATGTCGGCATGCAAAACGCTCCCGTCCTGGATGTTGCTGCCCTCACCGATGGAAATGCTTTCGGTGTCGCCGCGAATCACCACGCCAAACCACACGCTGCTATGCGCAGCAAGGTCCACCTGGCCCATAACCTGGGCGCTGTCGGCTACCCAGGCCGTTTCGGCGATGGTGGGGGAAACTTGGTCTAACTCGTAAATTGCCATGGACTGTCCTGTGGGGGAGCGTTGCTGCGAACCTAGAATTGTAGGGATGGAACTCCGACACCGCGCCTTGGGCGCTTTTTGCCAAACGCATGCGAGCAACAAGGTCGCCGATGTGCTGGCGCTTTGGCGTCAATCACCGACGCTAGTCTGCGACTGCGAAGCCGCGTTTCCCACTCCTGTGGGCCCGGGCCGCCCCGACCAACCGTCGCTGATCGCCCCTGCGCTGGTACCCCGGCGTTCCCCTTTCACGCCTCAGGGCCACGCGGCGCTGATGCACTCGATCGCGCACATTGAGTTCAATGCCATCAACCTCGCGCTTGACGCGGTTTGGCGCTTTGCGGGCCTGCCCGAGGCCTATTACCGCGACTGGCTGCGCGTGGCGGCCGAAGAAGCAAAACACTTTGCGTTGCTGCAAGCCCATCTGCAGACTCTGGGGTTTGCCTACGGCGACTTCTCGGCCCACGACGGCCTGTGGGCCATGTGCGAAGCCACGCAAGGCGATGTGGTGGCCCGCATGGCGCTGGTGCCGCGCACCCTGGAGGCCCGGGGCCTGGACGCCACGCCGCTGATACAGGCCAAGCTGCGCAAAGTGGCCACACCGGCCGCGCTGGCAGCAGTGGAGATTTTGGAAACCATCCTGGCCGAAGAAGTAGGTCATGTGGCCATCGGCAACCACTGGTTTCACTGGCTGTGCGAGCGCGATGGCATCGATGCGCTGGTCTTCTACCCCCAGGCCGCCCTTCGCTACCGAGCGCCCGGTCTCAAGCCACCGTTTAATCTGGCCGCTCGCAGCGCCGCCGGATTTACCCCGGCCGAGATCGCCGCATTACCCCAATAGGGGCAAAGCGGCGCCCCGGCTTACACCTGCGGCGTATCCGCGTTCAGCGCCGCCAGCGCGAGCGGCAAGTCGGCCACCACACCTGCGCTGCCCAGCAGGGCCAGAAAGCCGGTCCGCTGCAAAATATCAAGCGGCTGGTGGGAGAGACCGGCCAAGACCAGCCGCACCCGATGCTGCTGGCAGACTTTGAGCAGGTTGTGCAAGGCTTCTGCGCCGGAGGAGTCCAGGTACATCACATTCTTCCAATCCAGCACCAGCGCCTGGTGCGGCAGACGCGACTCCAGGTGCTCGAGCAACTGCACCGCACCAAAAAACACGGCCCCATGCAGCCGGTGCGCCTGCAGCTGGGGCGTGTCGAGCACACACTCGCTGCGCGTCAGGCTGGATATACGGTAGATAAAGGTCAGGCAAGCTGCCATCAAACCCACTTCGACCGCCACCGTCAAGTCGACCAACACGGTCAGCAAAAACACCGCCAGCAGGGTGCTGCGGTAGGGCAGACGAAACTGCTGCAGTTGCGCAAAGGCCCGCCAATCACCCATGTTCCAGGCGACAAACACCAAAATGGCTGACAAAGCCGGTAAGGGAATATGAAAGGCCAGAGGCGCCGCTACCAAAATCACCACCAGCAGGGTCAGCGCATGCACCATGCCCGCCACCGGAGTGTTGGCGCCACTTTTGACGTTGGTCACCGTGCGAGCGATGGTGCCGGTGGCTGGCATGCCGCCAAAAAACGGCGTCACCAGGTTGGCAATGCCTTGGGCCATCAATTCTTGGTTGGGGTCGTGGCGGTCACCAATCATGCCGTCGGCCACCCGGGCGCATAACAGCGACTCAATGGCGCCCAAGACGGCCAGGGTGAGCGCAGGCATCAGCAACTGGTGCACGGTGTCCCAGCGAAAGTCGGGCCACGCCAAGGCCGGCAAGGCCGATGGAATGCCGCCAAAACGCGAACCAATGGTCTGTACGGGCACTTCCAAGAGGGCGCAGCCCAGGGTTGCCAGCACCAGCACCACCACCGCACCCGGAATGCTGATGAGCTTGCCACCCAGCCCCCCCAACCCACGAGAGCAGCGCGGCAACACCAACTGCCAAAGCACCAGCAGCGCCAAACAAGCGCAGGCCAAGCCCAGCGCCCAGGGATTGAAATCGCTCGCGTGCAGAGCGATGGTTTCTACGATGCCGGCAAAGTCAGCCGGCATGGGGGAAACCGACAAGCCCAAAAAGTCTTTGATCTGCGACAGCGCAATCAGCACCGCAATGCCATTGGTAAAACCAATAATCACCGCGACTGGGATAAAGCGCACCAGCGTGCCCATGCGCAGCAAGCCCATACCCAAAAGCATCACACCCGACATCGCGGTGGCAATGACCAGATTGGCCACCCCATAGCGCTGGACGATGCCGTACACGATGACGATAAATGCTCCGGCCGGGCCGCCCACCTGGACCCGGCTACCGCCGAGCAAGGAGATCAAAAAGCCGGCGATGATGGCGGTGAACAAGCCTGTCTCAGGCTTAAGACCCGATGCAATGGCAAAGGCCATGGCCAGAGGCAAGGCCACCACACCCACAGTCAAACCCGCACCAACGTCTTTGAGCAGTCTCTCGCGGTTATAGCCTCGAAGGGCTGCGCGTAGTTTGGGTTGGAATACCGTCATGTAGAAACCTGTGACAGGACTATACGCCTGCCCCGGCCCCAACCTAACGGCAATCCCAACACCAATCAATGAAACGCCGCCCTTACGCGGTAGGCGCGAAGGCAGCGGTGAGGCTACCCACCCAAAGTCGAGATAGCTTGGTGCAGACTTTTCTCCATGATGGTGATGCCTTCATCAACAAGAGACAGCGCAATGGTCAGCGGCGTGAGGATTCGCACCACGTTGCCGTGAACACCGCAGGACAGAAGAATCAGTCCGTTCTGCCCCGCGGCTTTAGTCAACGCCTTGGCCAACTCCGGCCATGGCTGGCGTGTCTCGCGGCTGGTCACGAACTCGATGGCAACCATGGCCCCGAGACTGCGCACATCACCCACGCATCCAAATTCAGTGCCCGCTTTCCACTGGTCAAACGTCGCGCGAAGGCGTGCTTCAATTTGCTTGGCCTTGTCCATAAGGTTCTCTTCTGCAATGACGTCAAGCACCGCTAATGCCGCCGCACAGGACAGGGGGTTGCCCGCAAACGTTCCGCCCAGACCTCCCATGGGGATCTTGTCCATGACATCCGCTCGCCCTGTAATGGCGGCGATCGGAAAACCTCCACCGAGCCCCTTGGCCATGGTGACGATATCGGCCGCCACGCCCGCGTGCTCCATGGCGAACATCCGCCCCGTGCGGGCAAATCCGGTCTGAATCTCGTCGGCAATGAGCAAGATGCCGTGTCGCGTAGCAATCTCGCGCAGCTTGCGAAGGAAACCAAAAGGCGCAGGGTAAAAGCCACCCTCCCCCTGCACCGGTTCGATAACAATACCCGCCACGCGCGACGGGTCCACCTCGGACGCGAAGAGCCGTTCCAATGCCTTGAGCGAGTCGTCTTCACTAACGCCGTGGTACGCAATCGGAAACGGCATATGGAACACATCGGGCACCAGCGGACCAAACCCTGCTTTGTAAGGGACGGTCTTACCTGTCAGGCTCATAGCCATCAGGGTTCGCCCATGGAACCCACCTGAAAACGCGACAAAGGCCGAACGCCCTGTGGCCGCGCGGGCGATCTTGACCGCGTTCTCGTTCGCCTCGGCACCAGTGGAGACCAGAAGGGACTTTTTAGGAAAGTCGCCTGGCACGATGGCGTTTAGCCGCTCGCAAACCTCGACGTAATCTTCATAAGGCGTCGTTTGGAACGAGGTATGAACAACCCGGTCCAGTTGCTTTCTCACGCGCTCGACAACCTTGGGGTGGCGGTGCCCCGTGTTGTTCACGGCAATGCCCGCGGCGAAGTCGATGTAACGCCGCCCCTCTACGTCCCAGAGTTCCGCGTTTTCAGCCCTGTCGATATAAATGTCTAGGTGCCTGGACAGGCCTTCTGGTATGGCTGCGCTGCGCCGCGCAATGAGTGAAGCATTGGTTGACATAGATTTCTCTTCAAATAGGAGGTGGCAAAAAAAGTGCCGTCATGTGCATTCCGAACCGCAAGCGTTTCGGCTGAAGGGCCGGCGCGCCCTTTTAGGACAAGAGCGCAACAGCCTCTCTTGACCTACCCCACTGCAAGCATTTCGCCGATTTCCGCTAGCCGCAAAAGACTTTCCGGTGACTCAGTGTCCTGCGGGCGGGCGTCATGCAACAGATTTCACTGGTGTGGCGCGGCGAAGGTCGCGCTGGGTCTTCCAGTCCACGCACCATTGGGAACAAAAGTGTTTCCCGTCCTGTACGACTTCTTGCTGCTTGTCTTTTGCCGAATTGTCATAAATGAGGGAGCCGCAATTCGTGCATTTGTTGTAGCTCTCGATATAGAGGCCGTTTTGGGAAAATTTCATGATCAAGCCTCCTGTGAACCGTACAGTGTCTTTGCCGCCTCAGGCGAGATGTAACCCTCACGCACATCGGTTGCAAGCGCTTCCGGTGTGCGCTGGGCCGGGTCGCCATAGCCGCCACCGCCAGGCGTCACGAGCCGGACCCTATCCCCCTTGCGGATCGTGATATTTGAGAATCTGCTGGTAGATGTTTTGCCATATGCCTCGCGCATGGTCTGCCATTGGGCACCGCCGTTTTTCATCACCAAAGTCGCACCTAAACCTCCCTCACCGCCGCCCTCAAGCCCCCAAGGGGCAAACAAGTGCCGGTCCGTCATCTGAGAACACGTGATTTCCTCATTCAGACAAAGCATTTGCTTGGAGTAGCCAAGGCCACCACGGTATTGGCCTGCCCCGCCGGAGTCGACGTTGAATGCAAGGCTTTCAATGCGCCAAGGGAAACGCGTCTCATAGACCTCCGTGGGCGTGATCCGGCAGTTGCCGTTGATCGAGTCCACTGCGTCGTTGCCGTCTGCGAAGGCGCGTCCGCCCCAGCCGACGCCTTCCAGGTCGTAGCAGGCAAAATATTCACCGCTGAGTGCATCCACTCCCCCGAACACAAAATTGCAGTGTGTGGCGCCCTCGGCAGCCATAACGCGGTTTGGCACGGCCTTGGACATGGCGCCCAGAATCGAGCCCACCATCCTGGGATGCGTTTCGGTATTTCCACCGACTTCAGGTGCGGGGAAATCCACGTTGACGATCGTGCCAGGCGGCGCCACGACGCGTATCGGTCGGAAACAACCCGAGTTCCGAGGGATCGAAGGGTCCGTCATATGGAGCACCGCGTTGTAAGCCGCCGAGGTGGACACGCCAAGCGTTGCGTTGATCGGCCCGGCTGCTTGCGGGGACGACCCGGTGTAATCGACCACGATGTTGCCGCCTGTCTTATGGACCTCCACCGCAATGGTGTAGGTGCGGTCGGCGACGATGCCGTCACTTTCCACGTAGTCGGCAAAGCTGTAAATGCCGTCGGGAATAGCTTCTAGTTCGGCGCGCATGCGGCGCTCCGAATAGAGCAATAGGTCGTTCACCGTCTCTTTGACCTTGTGCTTACCGTATTTTTTGTAGACCCCAATCATCTGCTTTTCACCCAAATCGACGGCGGCGATAAGCGCGCGCAAGTCGCCGTAGTTGGAGCGCGGGGTGCGGACGTTGGCAAGCAGCAGTTTCCAGACCTCCACGTTGTCCTGCCCGCGCTTTTTGATTTTGACCGGCGGGATGCGCAAACCCTCGTGGAAAATCTCAGTCGCTTCTCCACAAAAGCCGCCGGGGGCCGTGCCACCGACTTCAGCAATGTGGCCAATGGCCACCGCGAAGCCCATGATCTCGTTGTCGACGAATATGGGTTTGAAGAAGGTATGTTCGGGCGTGTGCAAGCCACCGCGGTAGGGGTCGTTGTGGACGATGATGTCTCCGTCCTCCATTTCGGAGGCGGAAATTTCCTTCAGGCAAGACTGCACCAGCAGTGGCATGCCGCCGATCTGCGCGGGGCAGTAATCCGCCACGGCGATCATGTCGCCGTTCATATCGGCAATGCCACAGGTAAAGTCAAGCGCTTCGTTGAAGATGGTCGAATACGAGGTCTTCATCAGCACAATGCCCATCTCGCGACAGATGGACACCATGGTCGACTCCAAAATATTCATGGTTACAAAGTCCATGGGTATCTCCTTAGGAAGAAATGATGAGGTTGCCGAACCGATCGACAGCGAGTGTTTGCCCGGGGCAAAGAATGGTGACAGAAGCCTCCTCTTCAACCACCGCCGGGCCGGTAACGGTATCGCTTTGCTTGAGGGCATCGCGGCGGTAGGTCGGTACGTCGTACCAGCCGTCCTCATAGCGAACCTGGCGTTTCCCGAAAGGCGCGGGTGAACCGTCTCCTAGTGGCAGTTCGCGCAGCTTGGGTTTTTCTGTCACGGCAACTGCGATCACCTTGAGGTTGACCGTCTCTATCGTCTCGCCGGGGATGGAAAATCCGAAACGCGCATGGTGTTCTTCATGAAACCGCGACCAAAAATCCGGCACGGTTAGGTCGTTGAACTCGTTGCTTGGAAAGCTCAGTTCGAGTTCATGGTTTTGGCCAAGGTAGCGGGCCTCAATCGAGCGGTAAATTTCGATATTGGTCTGGTAGCCCTGCGTCTGGAGCTCTCCGATAGCCACTCCGACAAGATCCGTCATCGCCCTGGTAGCGCGCTTTGCGTCAAAGGCCTTAGAGGTCTGCTGCACGGTGCGATGGCGGTCGACCCGCGCGTCGGTCATGAGGAAACCGAACGCTGAAAACTGACCCGGGTAGTTGGGCACCATGGCCTGCGGAATGCCCGAAATCTCCATCATGTCGCACACGTGTACAGGGCCCGCACCGCCCGATCCGATTAGCGTGAAATCACGCGGATCAAGCCCGCGCTGCAGCAGCACGGTACGCAGCGCGCCCAACATGTTGTTGTTGGCGATCTGCACCATGGCATAGGCCGCTGCATCTACAGACAGATTAAGTTGCGCCGCGATTTTTTCCACCGCCCTGTGGGAGGCGTCTGCATCGAGCTTCATGCGCCCACCCAGAAAATAGTCTGGGTTGATGCGGCCCAACACCACGTTGGCATCTGTGACCGTGGCATCCTGCCCTCCCCGCCCGTAGCAGGCCGGGCCGGGATCTGCGCCTGCCGACTGGGGGCCCACCCGCAACATTCCGCCCTTGTCGATCCATGCAATGGAGCCACCACCGGCACCAATCGTGTGGATGTCGATCATTGGGACCTGAATCGGCAGACCCCATTCGATCTCGAAACTGGTGGTAACGAGTTCCATTCCATTGACCACCGTGGAGCAGTCTGTTGAGGTACCTCCCATATCGAAGTTGACGAGGTTCTGGATCCCCGTCAAGCGCGCAATGGCGCGCGTCGCAACCACACCGCCCGTCGGCCCCGACAAGGTCATCTGGACCGGCGCAGCCGCGGCGCCCGCAATCGTAGACTCGCCGCCATTTGACTTGATGACCCCCACCTTCCCGCCAATGCCAATGCCATCGAGGCGCTGTTTCAT
>CAMDKE010000003.1 GCA_945901215.1 Comamonas sp. lk | reverse complement strand
GCGCGACACCATCAAGCGCATTGGCTACGACAACACCGAGTACGGCATTGACTACAAGGGCTGCGCGGTGTTGGTGGCCTATGACAAGCAAAGCAACGACATCGCCCAGGGCGTGGACCATGCGTCAGACGACCACCTCAACACCGGCGCGGGCGATCAGGGCCTGATGTTTGGCTACGCCTGCAACGAGACGCCCGAACTCATGCCCGCGCCCATTTACTACGCCCACCGCCTGATGGAGCGCCAGGCCCAGCTGCGCAAAGACGGACGCATGCCCTTTTTGCGCCCGGACGCCAAGAGCCAGGTCACCATGCGCTACGTCAACGGCAAGCCCCACAGCATAGACACGGTGGTGCTGTCGACCCAACACAGCCCGGACCAGTCGCAAGACCAGCACAGCATGAAGGCCAGCTTCACCGAGGCCATCATCGAAGAGCTGATCAAGCCCGTGCTGCCCAAGGAGTGGCTGCAAAACACCCGCTACCTGGTCAACCCCACCGGCCGTTTTGTGATCGGCGGGCCCCAGGGTGACTGTGGCTTGACTGGTCGCAAAATCATTGTGGATACCTACGGCGGCGCCTGCCCGCACGGCGGTGGGGCTTTCTCGGGCAAGGATCCGTCCAAAGTCGACCGCTCAGCCGCCTACGCCGCCCGCTATGTGGCCAAAAATGTGGTGGCTGCCGGTCTGGCCACCCAATGCCAAGTGCAAGTGGCCTACGCGATTGGCGTAGCGCAACCTATGAATATCACCGTCTATACCGAAGGCACGGGCGTGATGTCCGACGACAAGCTGTCTGCATTGGTGGCGGCGCACTTCGACCTGCGCCCCAAGGGCATCATCCAGATGCTCGACCTGCTGCGCCCGATCTACGAGAAGACAGCAGCCTATGGCCACTTTGGCCGCGAAGAGCCCGAGTTCACCTGGGAGCGCACGGACCGGGCGCAGGCCCTGCGCGCAGCAGCGGGCTTGTAAATAACCGGCACCGGATGAAACTCCAGACACAACGCTTCATTGACCGCTGGCTAGGCCAGCTCCTGTGCGCGGTGGTCTCGGGGTGGGTCCGGATGGCGGGGGCCAAGGCGCCGGTGCTGGCGGCGCAGCCGCGCAACATCCTGGTGATTTTGCTCTCTGAAATGGGCAGCATCGTCTTGGCCGGGCCCATGTTTGCCGAGCTGCGGCGGCGCTATCCCACGGCGGCGATCCATATCTTGCAACTCAAAAAAAACCAGGAAGTCTCCAAACTGCTGCGCCTGAGCCAGGACGAGCACTTGCACAGCCTGGACGACAGTTCTGGCGCGCGCCTGCTGGGCGACATCTTGCGCTTTAGCCTGCGCATGCGCCGCCTGGGCGTGGACGCGGTGGTCGATTGCGAGCTGTTTTCGCGCGTAAGCGCCCTGCTGTCGTTTGCCTGCGGCGCACCGCTGCGGATAGGCTTTACACCGCACACGCAAGAGGGGCTGTACCGCGGCAGTTTTATCAACCGCGCCATTCCCTACAACCCCTACCAGCACATCAGCAAGCAGTTTTTGTCGCTGGTGGACGCCTTGTCTGGCGACAGCGTACCGCGCAACAAAGCCGCGCCGATCCGCCCCACGCCCTCGCACACCGAATTGGCGGTACCGTTTTCCGAGCTTGAACAGGCCACCTACCGCGCCCAGTTGCACCGCGACCATCCCACAATAGCCCAGCGCGCGCTGGTCCTGTTGTACGCGGGCGGCGGCATCTTGCCCGAGCGGGCTTGGCCGGCAGCGCATTACGCGCGGGTAGCACAAGGCCTGTGCGCGGCGGGGTTTGCCGTTGGGCTGATCGGCCTGAAAGACGATGCGCAACTGGCCAAGGATTTGCAGGCGCAGATCCAAAGCAATGCCTGCATTGACCTGACCGGCTACACGCGCAGCATCCGCGAACTGCTGATGCTGTTTTACGCCGCGCAGTTGCTCATCACCAATGACGGCGGGCCGGGCCACTTTGCCACGCTCACGCCGATCCAGACCATGGTGTTTTTCGGCCCCGAGACCGGTCGCCTCTATGGCCCGCTTGGTTCGCGCAACCAAATTATGGAGTCGGGTATTGCCTGCTCGCCCTGCCTGAGCGCCTACAACCACCGTCTGACTTTTTGCGATGGCGACAACCAGTGCCTCAAACGCATTGCGCCAGATCCGGTGCTGGCCGACGCGCTGCGCTATTTGCGGGCCGAGGCCACGCCGGTCACAGGCGCTGCACCATGAGCGCGGCACAGGGCTGGCGAGCCCGCGCCATCCAAACCCTGAACTGGCTGACGCGCTTTCGTTACCTGAAGTTTGGCCTGGTAGGCGCCAGCGGCACGGTGGTCAATATCGTGGTGTTGTACCTCGGCCATGAATACCTGTTCCAGGCTCTGGAAGGCCCGCAAGGCAAGCCTTGGGCCTCCTTGGCGCTGGCCATTGCCGTGGCGACCGTGAACAACTTCACCTGGAACCGCCTGTGGACCTGGGCCGACCGGGTGCAGGCGCAGCGCGCAGCGGCGCAGGACTCGGTCGACGTTGCCGCGCCCAAGTTGGGTACGCAGTTACTCAAATACGCACTGGCATCGTGGTTTGGCATTGCGCTGCAATACGCCCTGACGCTGTGGCTGGCGCACCTGATGCATTACATGTTGGCCAATGTGATCGCCATCGTGCTGGCCAGCGTGAGCAACTTTCTGGCCAACGACCGCTGGACCTTTGGCCGCCGCTAAGCGCGTACATGCCACTCCCGCAAACTGTCCCAATGCGTGTGCCCCATGGCGCCAACCACGCGCGTTGGCCGTGGCTGGTGCTGCCGCTTCTGGCTGTTGCTCTGTACTTTTTCGGCCTAGGCAGCTTTTACGCCCCCACCAACGGCGACGAGATGGTGTACATCCATATCGCCCGCCTCACCGCGGAGTCCGGGCAATGGCTGCCTTTGGTATCCGACCTGGACCACATGCGCAACACCAAACCGCCGCTGCTGTTTTGGCAAGCGCTGGTGGCGGGCGACTGGGGTGCGAACTGGTCGCTGTTTGCGCTGCGCCTGCCCAGCGTAACCTACACGCTGCTCACCGCTGCTGCCGTGGCCTGGGCCACGCAGCGACTCATTAGCAACTGGCGCAGCGCCTGCCTGGCGGCGGTAATTTACCTGGCGTTTTTCTCCAGCTTTCGCTACGGCCGGGTGTACCTGACGTCCGCGCCCGAGACCTTTTGGCTGGCGCTGCCGATGT
Organism: Comamonas sp. lk; assembly: GCA_945901215.1. Classification (GTDB taxonomy): domain Bacteria; phylum Pseudomonadota; class Gammaproteobacteria; order Burkholderiales; family Burkholderiaceae_C; genus Allorhodoferax. Next base: position 20,363 of record CAMDKE010000003.1, on the reverse strand, counting down.
GGGCCTTGCTGTGGAGCCAATTGCGCCCGCCAGGTGCGCTCGCCATGGGGCCCAGCTGGCTGGCACGCGCTGCTCCGTGGCGCGCCCCGGCGGTGCTGGTCTGGTTTGGGGCCTTTGGTGTATGCATTGGGCTCGGGCTGTTGTACAAGTCCTTTGCCCTGGTAGCGCCTGCGGCGGCGACCCTGTGGTGCGCATTGCTGGCGGGCCAGCCCGGGCGGCTTCGCCACATGGTGCGCAGCACGCTGGCCGTGGCCTGGAGCACTGCGCTGGCGCTGGGCGTGTTTGCGCTCTGGTTTGCCCTAGACCCGGACCCAGCAGCCGTTTGGCGGGAATTTGTTGTTGGCGAAAACGCCGGCAAGATGGCCGGCAACCAAGGCTACTGGCACGCCGCACTGTCGGGCGACTACCCGCTGTGGGCGCAGTTGCTGGCTTACTGCGAAAACGCCGGGCTGCTCTTTTTTGTTGTTCTGGGCTTGGCTTGGTCCGGGGGCCGCGCGCTGCTCAGAGGCCAGCCTTGGGCGCAGGCTACACCGGCGCACCGCACGCTCTGGCTGTGGCTGCTGGTATGGCTGGTCATTTTCAGCATTCCCAGCCAGCGTTCAGCGCGCTATGTCATTCCGGCCATGCCGGCGCTGGCGATACTGCTGGCGCTTTACTGGGATCGGTTGGCGCGCGGCTGGTTCTTGCTCACAGTACTGCTGACCAGCGCCGCCTTGGTGGTGCTGGGGCGCATCGCTTGGGTCTTGGGGGCCATGGACGCAGGCGACCCGCTATGGCGCTGGGCCGCCATGCTCGCCGTTGCCGTGGGTTTGGCTGCAGCCCTGACCGCTTGTACCCGGCGCAACTGGAGCCGAAACGCCGCATTGCTGGCATGTCTGAGCGTCTACGCCACCTTTGGCCTGATGGTAGCCCCGCTAGACGCGGCGCAGGCGCAGTACGGCGCGGCAGCAGCGCCGCATTTGGCGGGCAAAACCGTGGCAGTGCCCAACGGGTTTACCGCCCAATTTGAGCGTTTCCATTTCATGCTGCCGCTGAGCAAGCTCGCGCCCTACGACACCGACGGCCGCAACACCGGCGCCCTGCACCCCGAGCTGCCCGAAGCTGAGCGCCTGGACTTTTTGTTGCAGCACTTTGACGCCGTGGTGTGGGTCGACAGCGACTCTGCTGCCACCGCGCCGCCATGCCTTGCGCGCTGCACAGCGTTGGGCTACCGCTGGCACGTGAAAAGCCGCCACAAAGCGGGTGAAATCACACTAGCCAACATCTGGCACCCCGGCCAGTGGCTGTTTGGACGGGAGTGGTTGCTACAAAGGGCGCCTTAGCGAGCCCGCAGGCGGCGCACTGCAAACGCCTGCAACACCAGCCACAGCCAAGGATCGAGAACGGCGTCCCACGCATTGCCGCTGGGCCAGCGCACCACGCCAAAGAAAAGCAAAGCGGCGCACAACTGCCAGGGCCCGCGGGCACGCCAGGCAGCGCGGCCCGAGACCACCCAGGGAAGCAGCGCTAGCGCCCACAGGCCGGCGTAGAGGCCAGGTTCAAATCCCCAGGCATAAATGGACACCGGAAACACGGCAAAGGTATCTAGCAGCAAGACCCATCCCAGCACCCCGGCTCCTATCGCATAGACCAGCTCCCACGGCGACGCACGCACGCTGCGCTGCTTGGGCGTCTGCACCAAAACGGTGATTGCCAGCAAGCCCGACACCAGACTAGGAATTTGGAAGGACAAACCCAGCCAGTAGCTAATGCCCCAATCCCCTGGCACCCAGGCCCATACGGCCAACGCACCCGCTGGCCATAGCCAGCGTCGCAAGTCATGAAGGGCACCCGTATGAGGATGCGCCCAAAGCCGACCCAGCAGCAACACGCCTGCGGGCAGCACCAAGCTCCAGATGGCATGGCGAACCCAGGGCAGGCTTTGGGCATCGGGCAACAGGGCGGCTCCAGACTGGGTAAGGACCGTCCATGCGTCTGACAGGGTCAGGACCGTTGGAATCATGGGGCAGCCTCGGTGTTGGCGTCCAAAGGCGGTGCTGGGGGCTGTGCGTCCGGGCCCCCGTGGATCCAGGACAGCCGCTGCCAGGCAATGCTTTTGCGCTGATCGGTGTAGCTGATCCACAGGCTTTGCCCCTCCCAGGCCATGGCCGGGTAGGAATACTCTTGGCCCGGCGCACCTTGTTCCAGGTCTTGGACGGGGGTCCAGGTGGTGCCGTCCGGCGAGCTTGCCAGACGCAGCGTTTGCCGGTTGGAAGTTGCGGGGTTGTAGACCAGCAGGTTTTGGCCCCCCACGCGCAAAGCCGTAATGCCAGCGTCGGGGTTGTCCAAAGCCAGGTCGGGCGCATCGCTCCAGCTGCGCCCGGCGTCGAGGGTTTGGGAGACGCGGATTTTTCCGTCCTTACCGTTGTCGCGCAGCAAAGCCAGCCAATCCGACGCCGAAGTAGCCAGCAAAGCGGGCTGCAAGGTGTGCGTGCGCCGTGAGATGCGCACCATGCCCAAAAACTGGCCTTTGCTGTCCAAGCGCACAGCCACTGGCGTTTTCGCACCCAGCTCAAAATAGGCAGGCAATACGGCGCCCCCATCGGCCAGGGGCAGCGGCGCGGTGCGCACCAGGTAGCTCAGGTTCCACAGCCACGACAGGGGCAGCACGCGCAGCGGCTCAAAGAGCAATGCCGACGACGGTGTGCCTGCGACTTGCTGCAAATGCAGCACCCTGGATGCCGCCCAGCCGCCCCAGCCCGTGGCCACCACAAACAGGTGCATACGCCCATGCGCATCGAGCCACCCCACCGGGTTACCCAGGCGGCGCAGGCCAAAACCGAGTTGCGCGCCCATCGCGTGGCGGTTGACGACAAACTGCGCCGGGCTCCAGGTCTGGCTGGCCCGGTCCCATTGCGATGCGGCGATTTGCACATCGGGGGCACTCTCGCGTTCGCCCGCAAACCAAAACGCGGTGAGGGCAGCCGCGTCGTGCGCAGGCATGGGCAGCAATGCGCTGGCGTGCGCAGCCGGTACGTCAGCGGGCATGGGGATATGCCCGTGGGCGGACTGCATCCACTGGCCCTGCGGCGCCAAAGTGTCCGCCATCGGCGCGGGGGCTGCCGCCGCATAGGTGTTTTGCGCTGGCCGCTGCGCCGCGTCCAAGGACCAGGCGGCCACCACCACCACCAACGCAAGCACGGCGCGCAAAAAAAGACCGAGGAAAAAATGCATATGCGGATCTTATCGGCCTGCAAGCGCGCACGCGTCTGTGGCCAAATGGCAGCTGCATTACCCGTTCAATCACATCTGTTTACAGCAAACCTTTTATGGCACACAGCAGCATCCTGCGCACCACTCCCCTGTCAGCGCCACCCTGGCCGACGATAGATCCGTTTTTGTTTTGCGTGCACCACGTGGACGCCTACCCGCGCGGCAATGCCGCCATGGCGCCGGACGCCGCGTTGAGTGGACGCAACCTGGGCCAGGACTTTGCCGGCAAAGACGGCTGGAGCATGTACCACGGCCAAACCATTCCCGGCTTTCCGGCGCACCCGCACCGGGGTTTTGAGACGGTAACCATCGTGCGCCAAGGGCATATCGACCATTCCGATTCGCTGGGTGCCACCGCCCGCTTTGGCCCGGGCGACGTGCAATGGCTCACGGCGGGCAAGGGCATCGTGCATTGCGAAATGTTTCCCCTGCGCAACACCGACGCACCCAACCCGGCCGAGCTGTTCCAGATCTGGCTCAACCTGCCGGCCAAAAATAAAATGGCCGAGCCCCACTTCACCATGCTTTGGGGCGAGAACGTGCCAACCGTGCGCCATGTGGACGCCCAAAGCCATACCACCGAGGTGGTGGTGGTGGCCGGGGCCCTGGACGGCGCCCAAGGCCTGCCGCCGCCGCCCGACTCCTGGGCCAGCGAGCCCGACTCAGACCTGGCCATCTTCACCATCCGCATGGACTGCGGCGCGCGCTGGACCCTGCCCGCGGCCCGGCACCCGGACACGCGGCGCCAGCTCTACTACTTCAAGGGCGACGCGCTGACCCTGGCTGGCCAGGCGATTGCGCCCCAGTCGGTGGTGGAAGTGCGGGCGCAGGACGCCATCGAATTCGTCAACAGCGGGCAAAGCGCCGAGTTGCTGATGCTGCAAGCCCGCCCGATTGGCGAGCCAGTGGCACAGTACGGCCCGTTTGTGATGAACACGCAAGCCGAAATCCACCAGGCTTTTGCAGATTACCGGCGCACCGAATTTGGCGGCTGGCCCTGGGCGAGCAGCGACCCGGTGCACCCGCGTGAGAAAGGCCGTTTTGCCCGGCACGCGGGCGGGCGGACCGAGGAGCGCTGAAGAGGAAAGTAGCTAAGCCACAAGCCCCACGGAGCCTAGCCGCGCTGGGCCCAGCGCAGCACCCGCCGGGCTGCGGACCAGGCATCCCAGAAACGGCCCAGGCGTGTAAGCGCGCTACCGCGCTTAAGAACCGCCCACGCAGCGGCAATCGCTGCTGCCAACAGGGGCTTGCGCCGCAACCACCGCAGTGCATCTGCGCCGCGGTCCGCGCAAGCCAAAGGAGCCTTCATAGGCTGCAGTTGTTGACCCAAGGTGGTGCGCAAGCCGGCGCTGCGGGCCACCAAAAGGTCTTGGCGCGCCTGTAAAAAAGGTTTTGTCATTGCCATTTCAACCGGGTTTGTCCGGGTTCGACGCAGCATCGCGGTCACGCTGCAACTCGGTCACGCTGGCGCGGAACAGGCCAGACGGGCTGCGCAAACGGCGCCGCGCCTGGAACAAAACACCCAAGCCAGCGAGCAAAAAGACCAGTGCCGCGCCGACCAAGGCCCCGGCACGGTAGCTGTCCCATAGCAACAGCACCAGCGTTGCGCACAGCAGCACCAGCCCCAACCCCAGTAGCATCAGCGACAAGGCGCCGAGCCAAAAGGCGGTCAAGAGGCGTTGCTTCTCGAGCTCTAGCTCGGTTCCCAGCAGAGCCAGGCGCACCTGGACTATGTCCAGCACGGTGGCCAACACGCGGCTGATCGACGCCCAGAGTCCGGTGTTTTTTTGATCATCCATAGGGCAACGGCCCGCTCTAGCGCCGCGAAATCAGCAGACCCACCAACAGTCCAACGCCCGCCGCAATACCCACCGCTTTCCAGGGGTTCTCGTGCACAAACTCGTCAGTGGCGCGCCCGGCGGCTTTGGCGCGCGCAATCGCAGCGTCTTGTAAATGCTGCAGTTCTTCGGTGGCCTGGGCCAAGCGGGCTTGCACGCGCGCACGAACACCGGCGGCACTTTCGCCCACCTGGTCGGCAGTCATGCGTAGCATTTCCTGCGCGTCATCAATTACCAGGCGTAAATCGTCCATTAACTTGGCTTTTTGGTCTGCGTTCATAGACAGCATAAAAATTCTCCTTGGGTACCAATGGAATGAAGCTCCCAGTCTAGCCAGCAGCCGATGGGGTGGGCTTGATCGCGATCAAGCTTCAAAGGATTTTCAAATTGCAAAGGCTGGGCCGGCGTCCCGCCTGCGAAAATAAGCGTCTATCCCATCCCAACACCGGACACTGTATGCCACTGATACCCGCCACCATCCTCACCGGCTTTCTCGGCTCGGGCAAAACCACGGTGCTTAAACGCATCTTGAGCGAGGCGCACGGACAAAAAATCGCCGTCATCGAAAACGAATTTGGCGAGGAGAACATTGACAGCGACATTTTGGTGTCTGACACCACCGAACAAATCATCCAAATGAGCAACGGCTGCATCTGCTGCACCATCCGCGAAGACCTGCGCGCCACCCTGCGCGACCTGGCCGAGAAAAAGCGCAAAGGCGAGCTCGACTTTGACCGCGTGGTGATCGAGACCACCGGTCTGGCCGACCCCGGGCCAGTGGCGCAAACCTTTTTCATGGACGACGAGGTGGCCGAGTCCTACCTGCTCGACGCCATATTGACCCTGGTGGACGCAAAACACGCACCCGAAACGCTCAACGACCGCCAGGAAGCACGGCGCCAAGTGGGCTTTGCGGACCAGATTTTCATCAGCAAGTCCGAGCTGGTGTCGGCCCAGGCGCTGCAAGCCCTGCAGCACCGCCTTAAACATATGAACCCGCGCGCGCCGCAGCATACGGTGCACTTTGGCGATGTGGCCATCAAAGACTTTTTTGACCTGCGCGGCTTCAACCTCAACGCCAAGCTCGATATCGACCCCGACTTCTTAACTGCCCAGGACCATGATCACCACCATGACCACGGCCATGACCACAGTGAGGCCTGCGACCATCCCTCGCACGCCCACGCCGACCACAGCGGCCACCACCACCACGTGGACGACGATGTCAAAAGTTTCGTCTTCAAGTCCGAACGTGCCTTTGATCCAGCCAAACTGGAAGACTTTTTGGGCGCCATCGTCAACATCTATGGCCCGCGCATGCTGCGCTACAAGGGCGTTCTTTATATGCAGGGCAGCGAGCGCAAGGTGATCTTCCAAGGCGTGCACCAGCTCATGGGAAGCGACCTGGGGCCGGCTTGGGCGCCCGGTGAGACCAAAAACAGCAAACTGGTGTTTATTGGCATCGACTTACCCAAGGACATCTTGCTGCAAGGAATGGAGCAGTCGCTGGTCTGAGTATCAGCGAGAATGCAGGATTTGGTGCATTGCAGCATTTTCCCTGCGGTGCTATTTGAGCCCCCTTACCATGAAAAAATCAAATGTTTGCATTGCTTCTGCAGTTTATGGGCTTTCCCGCTGGCAAGCCTGTACACTCCCGCGCCGAAGGGGCTGGCGTGGCCCGCCCAAATGACAGGGGCCCTAGTGCAAGCCCAGACCCCAAACCCAGTGTTTCTGTTAGGAGACCAGTTGTGAACGCCAAGACCGTAACGCCCGCCAAGGCCCCCGCAAAGGCCAAAGCAGTCCCGCCCACGGCTGCCAAAGCACCCGCCGCTGCTACCAAAACGTCCAAGAAACCGCCTGCCAAACCCATTGCAACTTCAGCGACTGCGGTAAAGAAACCCACTACCAAGCCCTCTTCGGCACCAGGGACTGCGGTCAAAAAACCGGCTACCAAACCCGCACCGGTAGTTGCCAAAGAATCCGAGCCCGCCGCCAAAAAGCCCCAATCCACACTGCCAGCGGCTAAGGCCACGGCGAAAACCCCGGTCCCAACCAAAAAACCCGCAGCCCCAGCGGTTGTGAAAGTGGCTGCTAAGAAGCCCGTCGCAGCCAAGACGGCCCCCTCCAAACCCCAACCGCCCACCCAAAAAGTAGCGGCAACGCCCAAAGCCAAGTCCCCTGTGAATCCTTCCGTACCGAAACCCGTTTCCCCTGCTCCCATCGCAGCGCCGCTGGCGCAAGTCGTCGCGACCGCCTTCAATAATGTCGTACCCATCAAATCGGGGCGTCCCTCGTCCCGGTTGGCGCAGCTCACGGTCCCCTCCATGGCGCAATCGGTGGCGTCCACTGCCGCCAAGGCCAGCTACGGCCCTTCGGATAGCTCGCCCACCATCGCGCTGGTGATCCCGGCCATCGTCAAAAAAGACAGCAAACTTGCCAACAACTGGAAAACCACGCCCGTTGCCGAGTTGAGCGACGCAGAACTGATGGCGATGCCCGACTCTGAATACATGAACGTCACCCAGCTGGCAGCCTTTCGCCTGAAGCTCTCGGCACTCAAACTAGGCATCCTCAATAGCGCCGGCGAGACCACAGAACACTTACGCGAGGACACGTCCGTGGTGCCCGACCCCGCCGACCGGGCCACCATCGAAGAAGAACATGCTCTGGAGTTGCGCACACGCGACCGTGAGCGCAAGCTACTTAAAAAGATCGAGCAGTCCATTGCCCGCATTGATGCGGGCGACTACGGGTACTGCGACGAAACCGGTGAGCCCATTGGCGTAGGCCGATTGCTCGCACGTCCCACGGCCACACTGTCGCTTGAAGCGCAGCAGCGGCGAGAACTCAAACAAAAAATGTTTGGGGACTAAACCCTCCGTAGCAATAGCACCTGAGCGTGACGCAAACCAAGCCCGACCCGGTTGACACAACCGAACCCCGGCGGGGCAACAGCATGGAAGCCCCAGACGCCGATCGCCTGCGGCACATGCTGCTGGTGCGCAAACAGGAATTTGCCTATTTGCGCGGTGTGCTGCAGGGCGAGCAAGGACAAAACGCAGACAACGTGATGGGCGGCTTTCCAGCCAGCAACGCGAAGGGCGCCCGTGCGCGTGACGAAACCCTTAAGAAGATAGCTGCCGTCGAAGCCCAATTGGAATCCCAGTGGGTCGTAAGCCATGCCAAGCGCCCCGCCGATGCGCCTGCGCTGCGGCCAGCGCAAGTTGCCGATCCGGCCACCACTACCGCCGGCGTGCCCCAGCGCCCACAAGACCGGCCCCTGGCCCTACCCCCGGCGCTGCCTTTGATGGTGGAGCGTGGCGTGCAATGGGACCAGGACGGGTCTGCCGACTCAAGCGCTGCGCCGCGCTGGGATGCCATCTTCGAGTTGGCTGGCAGCGACGAAACCTTGGTCGCAGCCGCGGTGCTTTTCGCCCACGGGAAGTTCGACCAGGCGGTCGAACAATTGCTCGAGGCGCTTATGGCCAAGCCAGCGCGCGAAGAACAAACCCTTGCTTTGGCCTTGTGCTTGCTGGAGGTCTTGCGCGCCAAGGGTGACCGGCACCGCTTTGACTGGGCCGTACTCGAATACGTTGAATACTGGAACGGCGTTACCCCGCAGTGGCGCAGTGATCCGGCGCCTGAACACAGCTCCACGCGAACCACCAAGCTAGCCCAGCCCAATGGCCAAGACGACGGTATGGATGACCCGCTGGAGGCGCTTTGGCGCTGTCCAGCCACCTGGGACGCTGAGGTGACCCAAACACTTTTGCGTGATTTGGAACACCGGCACAGCTACGCCATTGATTGGGCTGAACTCCGGCACATCACCGCCGGGGCGGCTGCCTTGGCTAGTCCTGCCATAGCAAAACTGTGCGATCGACCAGCGCACCTCGTATTTTTTGCCACGTCGAATTTGCTTGCAGTGTTGCGCAGCAACACGCCGCAAGGACGGTCCCTGAGCGACCGCAGTGCATGGAATTTGCGCTTTAGCATGCTGCAACTGGCCCGCGAGCACGAGGAGTTTGAGTGCGCTGCGCTGGAATACTGCATGACCTATTTGGAAACCGGTCCCAGCTGGAAGCCCGCTTTGGGAAGCTTTGTCGGCGACGAGGCATCGCCGCCTGTCCTGGCGACCAGGGTCCGGCAGGACAGTGCTGCGCCCGTGTGGCAGTTGCAAGGCGAAGTCCTGGGGTCGTATGGCTTGGGCCTGCCCGACCCGCGCCAGCATCCGACGCCGGCCTGTATTCGAATCGCGTGCCACGAACTGGTGCGAATGGACGGAAGTTCCTGCAGCGCCTTGCTGGAATGGATTAGCAGCGCACAAACCCAGACCGGCGAAATTCATTTTGACGGGGTTTCTCTGCTGGTTGCGGCTTTTTGGAGCGCTTTGGGCATCGACGCCCAGATACGCATCCACCTGAGCGGCCTGGGCTAAGCCCGGCACCCGTCGCCGCTTGGCATGGCACGGGCCCGAAGCGGGTACCGCGCCTATTTCACGCATTACTTTCAGTGGCCCAGCTAAGTACTTAATTTAGAACGTTTTTTATCCATTTTTGAATGAAAAGTCGTATCTAAGTCTTTGATTTCATTGGAAAAATTTCACCCACGCCTCCGCGAAGCATCGAATTTACTGGTAAAGTGCAATTAAGTGCAAATAAGTGGTAAATAGTGCGCAAGACACACCACTTTTTGGATCCCGTTGGAAAAAGAGGTGTTTGTGGTGTTTCAAGGTGCTTCGTCACTCACGTTGGATGCAAAAGGTCGGCTATCGGTGCCTACCCGGCACCGTGACGTGCTGAATGCACTCGCAGCTGGTTTGCTGACCATCACCAAACACCCGCACGGTTGCCTGATGATTTTCCCCCGCCCGGAGTGGGACTTGTTTCGCGGGCGCATCTCGGCCTTGCCGATGTCGGCACAGTGGTGGAAGCGCATTTTTTTGGGCAATGCCATGGATGTCGAAATCGATGGCACGGGGCGCATTCTGATTTCTCCCGAGCTGCGCCAAGGCGCGGGTATCAGCAAAGACACGGTCTTGCTGGGCATGGGCAACCACTTCGAGCTCTGGGACAAAGCCAGCTATGAAGCCCTGGAAGCCAAGGCCATGCAAGAGCAGATGCCCGACGTCTTTAAAGACTTCTCTTTTTGAGCGCAGCAATGCACGCGCTGCCAGCCCATGCCACGGTTCTGTTAACCCAAGCCGTCGACGCTTTGTTCGACGCCCCAGCGCCACCTGCACCCCAAGACGGTTTTTATATCGACGCCACCTTTGGCCGCGGTGGCCACACACGCGAAATCCTGTCGCGCCTCTCCGAGCGCGGTCGTGTGCTGGCATTTGACCGCGACCCCGAGGCAGCAGCGCAAGCGCATGCCATCGCTGATCCACGATTTTCCATCCGCCAGGAAGGCTTTTCCCACCTGGGACAGCTGCCCAGCGCCAGCGTGGCGGGCATCTTGATGGACCTGGGTGTGAGCTCACCCCAGATTGATACCCCGGCGCGGGGATTTAGCTTTCGCTTTGAAGGCCCGCTGGACATGCGCATGGACACCACGCGCGGCATCAGTGTGGCGCAGTGGCTGGTCGACGCAGATGTCGAGAACATTACGGAGGTGATACGTGACTACGGCGAAGAACGGTTTGCTGGCGCCATTGCAAAGGCGATTGTGGCTCGCCGACAAGAGCACGGGCCCCTTTCAACCACCACCGAACTGGCCCAGCTCGTGGCTGACACGGTCAAAACCCGCGAGCCGGGCCAGAACCCTGCAACGCGCACATTTCAGGCTTTTCGGATTTTCATCAATGCCGAGCTTGAAGAGCTACAGCAGGCGCTAGACGCTGCACTGCTGGTGCTCGAGCCTGGTGGCCGCCTGGTGGTAATCAGTTTTCACTCGCTGGAAGACCGCATCGTCAAGCAATTCATCGCCAAGCACTCCAAAGACGAGTACGACCGGCGCATGCCCTTCGCAGCGCCCAAGCCCATGCGCTTGCGCGCCAGGGGCCGAAGCCGCCCCAGCGCCGCAGAGATTTCGGCCAATGCCCGCTCGCGCAGCGCCATCATGCGGGTCGCATTGCGCACCGACGTGGGAGCACACGCATGACCCGTGTCAATGTGCTGCTGGTGCTGGCCATCTTGGCCAGCGCGATGTACCTGGTAAGCGTGCAATATGAATCGCGCCGCCTGTTCACCGAGCTCGAGCGAAACCAGCGCGAGGCCCGCCGACTCAGCACCGAGTACGAGCGCTTGCAGGTCGAAAAACGCAGCCAGGCCACACCCGCGCGGGTTGAGCGCCTGGCGCGCGAAAAACTGCAAATGCGCCAAGTTTCGCCCGGTATCACCATGTACCTGGGCAGCAGCGAAGCGGCCCCGCAACAACCATGAGCCGCAGCATCCGCTACACCGCCAGCCCATTGCTGACCAGCAAGACACCGGTCTGGCGCAGCAAGTTGGTGGTGGCCGCCATTGCGCTGGGTTTTGTCGGCCTGGGCGCGCGTGCGGCCTTTATCCAGGTGTTTAACAACGACTTCTTCCAGCACCAAGGTGAGGTGCGCTTTAACCGAACGCTGCCGCTGCCGGCCAACCGGGGACGCATCTTGGACCGCAATGGTTTGATTTTGGCCTCCAGCGTACCCGCACCCAGCATCTGGGCGATTCCCGAAGATGTGGAATTGGACTCCAGCCAGCGCCAGAACCTGGCCAAACTCTTGGGCATCGAGCTGGCAGAACTGAACAAGAAATTGGCCGACGAGGACAAAAGCTTTGTCTGGCTCAAGCGCCAGATAGAACCCGATCACGCCAAAGAAATCGCCGACCTGAACCTCAAAGGCATCTACCAACGCACCGAGTTCCGTCGCCAGTACCCAGAGGGTGAGGCCGCCGCCCACATCGTGGGCTTTACCAACGTCGAAGACAACGGACAGGAAGGCATCGAGCTTCTGTACAACAGCACTTTGCTCGGCCGTGCGGGCATGCGTCGCGTGATCAAAGACCGCTTAGGCCAAGCTGTGGAACAAATCGGTGAGACCGTCGCGCCCGTAGCCGGACAGGATGTGCAACTCAGCATCGACACCAAGGTGCAATTTTTTGCCTACCAAAAACTGCGCGATGCGGTGCTGGCCAACCGCGCCCAGGCCGGCAGCATCGTGGTGATGGACGCCAGCACCGGCGAGGTGCTGGCACTGGCCAACTACCCCAGCTACAACCCGGAAAAGCGCACCAACCTGAGCGGCGCGCAACTGCGCAACCGGGCGCTAACCGACACCTTTGAGCCCGGTTCGGTGATGAAGCCCTTCACCATTGGGCTGGCCTTGGACAGCGGGCGCGTCAAGACCTCAACCATCATCGACACGGCGCCCGGCTCGGTCACCATTACCGGCGCCACCATCCGCGACGCGCACCCGCATGGCGCCATGACGGTGGAGCAAGTCATTCAGAAGTCGAGCAACGTCGGCACCACCAAAATCGCGATGCAGTTACCCGCCAGCGAAATGTGGGATACGTTCTCGGGCGCGGGCTTTGGCCAAAAGCCCCAGATCGAGTTTCCAGGCGTAGTCTCCGGGCGACTGCGCCCGGCCAAGAGCTGGCGCCCTGTTGAGCAGGCCACCGCATCCTATGGCTACGGCTTGTCGGCCTCGCTGTTTCAGTTGGTGCGCTCTTACACCGTTTTTTCACACGATGGCCAGGTGATACGCGCAACCCTGCTCAAAAACAGCGACCCGGCGGTGGGCGTACCCGTGTTTAGCCCCGACACCGCGGCCAAGGTGCGCAAGATGCTGCAAATGGCTGCAGGTCCCGGTGGCACGGCCCCCAAGGCACAGACCGCCGGTTATTCGGTGGGCGGCAAATCCGGCACAGCCTATAAACAAATGGGCAAAGGGTACGGCAGCGAAGGCAATCGCAAATACCGCAGCTGGTTTGTCGGTATGGCGCCCATCGAGCAGCCCCGCATCATCGTGGGCGTCATGCTCGACGAACCCAGCGCCGGCAAATACTATGGTGGCGAAGTGGCTGCGCCGGTGTTCAGTGAGACCGTGCAGCAAACCCTGCGTGTCATGGGCGTACAGCCCGACATCGCCATCCAACCGCAAATCGTGGCCAAAGCCGTCACGGAGAGCTTTTAGTGGCCACCCTGCTGACCACGCCCGAACACGCTGCCCGGTGGCTGCGCGCGCGCGTGACCGGCGTGCTGTGCAGCGACAGCCGAAGCCTGCGCGCCGGTGACGGCTTTGTGGCCACACCCGGGGAACTGTCCGACGGACGCAGTTTTGTGGGCCAAACGCTGCAGCGCGGTGGCGCTGCTTGCCTGGTCGAGGCCCAGGGTTTGGAAGCTTTTGACCTGCACGATGAGCGCGTGGCCGCGTATGCCGGTCTCAAAGCCGACGCCGGCCCGATTGCCGATGCGTTTTATGGCCATCCCTCGCATTCCCTTGCCGTTTTAGCGGTGACCGGCACCAATGGCAAAACATCGACCGCCTGGTGGTTGGCCCAAGCGCTCAACCGGGCGCACATCAACGCCGCCACCTCTTGCGCCGTGGTGGGCACGCTGGGCATGGGCTTGCCACCCCAGGCCGGTGCCATTGCAGGCACCGCCGACCCGCTGGCCGGCATGCGCCCCACCGGCCTGACAACGCCTGACGCGATAACGCTCCAATCCGCCTTGCACCAGTTTGCGCAACAGGGCATGCGTGCCTGCGCGCTGGAAGCCTCGTCTATCGGCATCGACGAAGGCCGCATGAACGGCCTGCGTGTGCGCGTGGCCGTGTTTACCAACTTCACCCAGGACCACCTGGACTACCACGGCAGCATGCAGGCCTACTGGGACGCCAAGCGCCGCCTGTTTGCCTGGCCTGGCCTGCACAGCGCAGTCATCAACATCGACGACGACCAGGGCGCAACGCTGGCCGAGACCCTTGCACGCGACGAACCCGGCATCACCCTGTGGACTACATCGGCCTTGCGCGGCGCACGCCTGCAGGCGCAAAACATCACGCAAACCGCCACTGGCTTGCGCTTTGACGTGACCGAAGGCCGGCGCCGCATCGCTCTGCAAAGCCAGGTGTTGGGCAGCTACAACGTCAACAACCTGCTGGGCGTGCTGGCCACGCTGCGCGCCTTGGGCATGGAACTGGCCGACGCGGTGGCCGCGTGCGAAGGGCTGCGCCCGGTGCCCGGCCGCTTGGAATGCGTGGGTGGGGACGGCGCACCGCTGGTGGTGGTGGACTACGCGCACACGCCCGACGCCTTAGCCCAAACACTGGACGCCCTGCGCCCTTCAGCAACGCAGCGCGGCGGACAACTGTGGTGCGTATTTGGCTGCGGCGGTGACCGCGACGCCGGCAAGCGCCCCCTGATGGGCGCGATTGCAGCGGCCAAGGCCGACCAGATTGTGCTCACCAGCGACAACCCGCGCAGCGAAAAGCCGACTTCCATTGTTTCGCAAATTTTGGTGGGCCTGGTCGGCCACCCCAGTGCCGAGGTGCAGGTCGACCGGGGTGCCGCCATTGCCCAGACGATTGCCCGGGCGGCTGTGAGCGATGTGATTTTGGTCGCAGGCAAAGGGCACGAGGCAACACAGGATATCGGCGGCGTGAAAACCCTGTTTTCCGACCGCGATCACGCCCTGCGGGCCTTGCAAGCACGCCCGCGCCTGGGGGCACACGCATGAGCACCAGCCTGATGACGGTGGGCCAAGTTGCCCAGTGGTTGGCCCACAGCGGCCACGCTGCAAGCCTGCCACAGGCGGTGCATGGGGATGAAAGCACGCCCATCACGCGCGTGCACACCGACACCCGCAGCATCACGCAAGGCGACTTGTTTATCGCCTTGCACGGCGAAACTTTCGACGCCAACGCCTTGCTGCACCAAGCCCAGGCCCAAGGTGCGGCCGCCGTCGTCTGTCGCAGCGGTCTGCCGGACGCCTTGCTGCCCGCCGGTCTGCCGCGCATCGAAGTGCCAGACACAAAGGCCGCTTTAGGACAATTGGCACGGGCGTGGCGCGGGCAATTTAAGCTGCCCCTGATTGCGGTAACCGGCAGCAATGGCAAAACCACGGTCACGCAAATGCTGGCCTCGATTTTGCGCGCCTTCGTCGGTGACGGCGCCGCTTTGGCCACGCAAGGCAACCTGAACAACGACATCGGTGTGCCGCTGACGCTATTGCGCCTACGCCCTGAGCACCGCATTGCCGTAGTCGAGCTGGGCATGAACCATCCAGGGGAAATTGCCAACTTGGCCGCCATGGCCCAGGCCACCGTGGCCCTGGTGAATAACGCGCAGCGAGAGCACCTGGAATTTATGCACACGGTGGACGCCGTAGCAGCCGAAAACGGTGCCGTCCTGGGCGCATTAGCGCCCAATGGGTGTGCCGTTTTCCCCTTGGATGACCCCTACAGCGCGGCTTGGCGCGTCCAATCGGGTGCGCAGCGCACGCTGGGCTTTGCGGTAACCCCCGTGGCCGGTGATGGCGTATTCGGAATGTCCGCCCATTGGAGCGACGGCGCTTGGGCGGTGCACGCAAGCGCCCATGTGGCAGGGCACACCACCGCATTACGCTACCGCCTGGCCGTTGCTGGTCAGCACAATGTGCGCAACTCCTGGGCCGCTGCTGCCTGCGCCTGGGCTGCTGGCGTACCCGCACAGGCCATTGAACAGGGCTTATCGGCCTTTGTCCCGGTCAAAGGACGCTCGCGTGCACTTTCGCTGACACTGGCCGGGCGCACCCTGACGGTGGTGGACGACAGTTACAACGCCAACCCCGACTCGGTGCGCGCGGCCATCGACGTACTCGCCGCCTTGCCCGCACCGCGCTTGTTGGTGCTGGGGGACATGGGCGAAGTCGGACAGCAGGGTACCCACTTTCACGCAGAAGCGGGCAGCTATGCGCGCGAGCGCGGCATCGAGCAGCTGCTGGCTACCGGTGACCTAAGCCAATCCACCGTGGCCGCTTTTGCCCAGGGGCCAGGCATGGCGCAGCACCACGCCGACACGGATGCGCTGTGCGCCGCCCTGGCTGCTTGCGTACCAGGCGTCAACAGCATTTTGGTCAAGGGCTCACGCTTTATGCGCATGGAGCGCGCCATCGCGGCACTGCAAGCCCTGGCGCAGCCCGCATCCACCGCCAGCACACCGGAGTTAAGCCATGCGCATTAAGCGATTCACAGGGGGGGTTGCATGCTGCTAAACCTGGCGCAATGGTTGCAGGGCCTGTACCCGGAACTGGGCTATTTGCGCGTCTTCCAATACCTGACTTTTCGCGGTGTGATGGCTGCGCTGACCGCGCTGCTGATTGGTCTGGCTGCGGGCCCGGCGGTGATTCGCCACCTTACAGCATTAAAGATCGGTCAGCCCATACGCGGCTACGCCATGGAGTCGCACCTGGTCAAAAGCGGAACCCCCACCATGGGCGGTTTGCTGATTTTGATTTCCATTACCAGCGCCACGCTGCTCTGGGCCGACTGGAGTAACCGCTTTATCTGGATCGTGCTGGCCGTAACGCTGGGCTTTGGCGCCATTGGCTGGGTCGATGATTGGCGCAAGGTGGTCAACAAAGACCCCGAGGGTATGCGTTCGCGCGAAAAGTACTTTTGGCAATCGCTTATCGGCGTTCTGGCCGCGCTGTACTTGGTGTTTAGCATTTCCGAGATCTCCAATGCGCGCGTGCTGGAGCTGTTTTTCAACTGGGTGCGTTCGGGCTTTGATGTGAACCTGCCGCCCAAGGCCGGTTTGCTCTTGCCCTTCATCAAAGAGATCAGCTACCCCCTGGGCGTGCTGGGTTTTGTGGTGCTGACCTACCTGGTGATCGTAGGCTCGAGCAACGCGGTGAACCTGACCGACGGCCTGGACGGCCTGGCCATCATGCCGGTAGTGATGGTGGGCTCGGCGCTGGGCGTGTTTGCCTACGTCACCGGCAGCGTGGTGTTTTCGCGCTACCTGTTTTTGCCGCACATCCCAGGCGCAGGTGAACTGCTGATTTTTTGCTCGGCAATTGCCGGGGCCGGCTTGGCGTTTTTATGGTTTAACACCCACCCGGCGCAGGTCTTTATGGGTGATGTAGGTGCGCTGGCCTTGGGCGCCGCGCTGGGCACAGTGGCCGTGATCGTGCGCCAGGAGATTGTGCTGGCCATCATGGGCGGCGTGTTCGTTGCAGAAGCCGTATCGGTCATGCTGCAGGTGATGTACTTCAAGTACACCCGCAGAAAATATGGTGTGGGCCGTCGTCTTTTCATGATGGCGCCCCTGCACCATCATTTTGAGAAGCGGGGCTGGAAGGAAACGCAGGTCGTAGTGCGCTTTTGGATCGTCACTATGCTGTTGTGCCTGCTGGGCCTGTCGACCCTGAAGCTGCGGTAGCCATGCAAACGCTTCACGGTCACAAAGTGCTGGTGCTGGGCCTGGGTGCGTCCGGCCTGGCTATGGCACGCTGGTGTAACCGCCAAGGCGCGCACGTCACTGTCCTAGACACCCGCGCCACTCCACCCCAGGCCGACGCGCTGGCGCAGCTGGTGCCCGCTGTGTGCTTGCTGCACAGCAACCTGCGCGCTGAGGTTTTGGATGAGACCGGCGCCCAGGCCGTCTTCATAAGCCCCGGTCTGTCCCCAGCACAGGTGCAACCCGTGGTGGACGCCGCGCTGCAGCGTGGAATTGCGGTGGGCAGCGAAATCACGCTTTTTGCCCAGGCCTTACTGGACTTGCAATTGCAAACGCCTGGCGAACCCGCGCCTGACGCACCCCAGGTGATCGCCGTGACCGGAACCAACGGCAAAACAACAGTGACGTCGCTCACTGGTGCACTGGTACGGCGTGCGGGCAAAACCGTGGCCGTGGCCGGCAATATCGGCCCGACCCTGCTCGACACCCTGGCCCACGCCATCGACACCCAAACCCTGCCGCAGGTCTGGGTGCTGGAGTTGTCAAGCTTTCAGCTGCACTACGCCCAAGGCTTTGAGCCCACGGCAGCGGTAGTGCTGAACCTGAGCCAAGACCATTTGGACTGGCACCCGGACATGGCCGATTACGCCCGCTGCAAGGCCCAAATTTTTGGCAAAAACACGCTGATGGTCTTGAACCAAGACGATGAGGCCGTGATGGCCATGCTGCCCGCGCCGGTGCGCACCAAGCAGGGCCTCCAGGCGCGCGAGCACATCTGCTTTGGCGCGCAAGCCCCCAGCCGCGCCGGTGACTACGGACTCGAACAGACCAAGGGCATGGTGTGGCTGGTGCGCGCCATGCCCGCCGACGAAACCCTAAAAAAAGGCCGCAAGGCAGAGACCCAAGAGCTGCATATCCAACGCCTGATGCCAGCCGACGCCTTGCGCATCCGCGGTCGACACAATGCTTGCAACGCGCTGGCGGCGCTGGCTTTGGCCACCTCGGCCGGGTGTGCCATCGGGCCCCTGCTGTACGGGCTACGGGACTTTGCGGGTGAGCCGCATCGCCTGCAGTCGATCGGCATGCTCGATGGCGTGGAGTACTTTGACGACAGCAAAGGAACCAATGTGGGCGCCACCGTGGCCGCATTGGGCAGTCTGGGCCTGGAGCGCAAGTTGGTAGTTATCCTGGGAGGCCAAGGCAAGGGACAGGACTTTGGCCCGCTGGCCGACCCGGTGCGCCGCTTTGCTCGCGCGGTGGTGCTGATCGGCCGCGACGCGGCCTTGGTCGGCCAGGCGCTCGATGGCACGGGCGTGCCCCAGGCCATGGCCGATTCGATGGAAGCAGCGGTGGAGTTCGCCAGCGCCAGCGCCCGCACCGGGGACGCCGTGCTGATGTCTCCGGCCTGCGCCAGCTTGGACATGTTTCGGGACTACGCGCACCGCGCCCAGGTGTTTTGCGACGCGGTACGCGCCCGGGCGCTTGCCCACGGCAACGAGCTGGAGTGGGTCGCATGAGCGCCGTGGCCGCCTTCTTCGCCCGTTGGTTGAAGTCGCCAACGCCCGCCATTGATGCGCTGCCGGTGCAGTTGGGGCGGCGCACAAGCTATAGCAGTGCGTCCCGGGTGGAGCCCTTGCGATCGTTTGACCAGGGTTTGGTGGCGGTGGTCTCGTTGTTGGTGGTCTGGGGCACGGTGATGGTGTACTCGGCCACCATCGCCATGCCGGACAACCCGCGCTTCTCCAACTACACGCACAACTATTTTCTGGTGCGCCATCTTTTTGCCATTGCCCTGGCTGTGGTGGTGGCGGTCATCGCGTTCCAGGTTCCGGTGGAAACCTGGGAGCGCATCGCTCCGCTCTTGTTTATCGTCTCGCTGGCACTGTTGGTGGCGGTTCTCCTGCCCTTCATCGGCAAAGGAGTCAATGGCGCGCGGCGCTGGATATCCCTTGGTGTGATCAGCTTTCAGCCCTCGGAGTTGGCCAAGTTTTCTGCGGTCGTGTATGCCTCGGGCTATATGGTGCGCAAGATGGACCTCAAAGAGGACTTCCTCAAGGCCGTCTGGCCCATGGCCGCTGCCGTGGGCATCATGGGCACCTTGCTGTTGGCCGAACCCGATATGGGCGCCTTTATGGTGATTGCGGTCATCGCCATGGGCATTTTGTTTCTGGGCGGCGTCAACGCCCGCATGTTCTTTTTGATCTCAAGCGTGCTGGTAGGTGCGTTCGCGATGATGATTGCGTTCAACGACTACCGCCGCGCGCGCATTTTTGCCTACCTGGACCCCTGGACCGAGCACAACGCGCTGGGCAAGGGCTACCAACTCACGCACTCGCTGATCGCCATTGGGCGTGGCGAAATCTTTGGCGTCGGCCTGGGTGGCAGCGTCGAAAAACTGCACTGGCTACCCGAAGCGCACACCGACTTTTTGCTGGCCGTGATTGGCGAAGAATTTGGCCTGGTGGGCGTGCTCCTGCTGCTGGGCCTGTTTTTGTGGATGACGCGGCGCATCATGCACATCGGTCGCCAAGCCGTGGCGCTGGACCGCGTATTTGCCGGTCTTGTGGCCCAGGGCGTGGGTATCTGGATGGGTTTTCAGGCCTTTATCAACATGGGCGTGAACCTGGGCGCGCTGCCCACCAAGGGCTTGACGCTGCCACTCATGAGCTACGGCGGCTCGGCTATTTTGGTCAACCTGGTCGCGCTGGCCCTGGTGCTGCGCATTGACTATGAAAACCGCCAGATGATGCAAGGGGGCCGCGCATGAGCACCAAGATGGCCGCCACCCGCACGGCCTTGGTTATGGCCGGAGGCACGGGCGGGCACATCTTCCCCGGCCTGGCTGTGGCGCAGGCGCTGCGCGAGCAGGGCTGGCGTGTGCACTGGCTGGGCGCGCCCGACAGCA
>CAMDKE010000002.1 GCA_945901215.1 Comamonas sp. lk | reverse complement strand
CAAGCAAAGCAGCAGGGCTTCAAACCCAAGGTGATCACCTTGGGCAAGGCCTTGCTCTTCCCAGGCGCAATTGAAGCCCTGGGTGATTTGGGTGAGGGATTGTCCACCGAAGTGTGGTGGAGTCCGTCGCATCCGTTTGCGTCGAGCCTGACGAAGCAGAGCGCCAAAGCACTCGCCGAGCAGTACGAAGCCAGCACCAAGAAGCAATGGACGCAACCCATCGGCTTTGCCCATGCCTTGTTTGAAGTGGCAAGCGATGCATTGAAGCGCAGCAAGTCTTTAAAAGCGACGGACGTGCGCGACGCAGTGGCAAGCACCAAGATGAAAACTGTTGTGGGCGATGTCGCTTGGGGTGGCCAAGGACCCTTTAAAAACGTGAGCAAAACGCCGCTGGTTTTAGGCCAGTGGAACAAAGGCCAGAAATACCGTTACGAGCTGACCATCGTCAACAACGAAACCGCTAAAGCCATACCGGTGGGCGGCACATTGAAACTGAAGTAAGGCACGCCCGGTGTCTGCCCCGTTATTGGCTTTGGAAAAGGTAAGCAAGTCTTACGGGGCTTTGCAAGTCACCCAAGGTATTTCGCTGTACGTCAACGAAGGCGAAACCTTGGGTATTCTGGGTCCCAATGGGGCGGGCAAAACCACCTTGTTCAATTTGATTTCAGGAGATGTCTCCGTTGATCAAGGTAGCGTGGTTTTGAACGGGAAAAATATCACCGCTTTGGCGCCGCATCACCGCTGTCGACTGGGAATTGGCCGCAGCTACCAGATACCTCAACCTTTTGGCGGGATGACAGTATTTGAAAATTTGGTAACTGCAGCATGTTTTGGCGCACAGGAGACTGAGGCCCAGGCCTGGCAAACGGCCGTCGAGGTATTGCAACAAACAGGGTTGGAAAAGTTCGCCAATAAGGCAGCGGGTTCCTTGACCTTGCTCAACCGCAAGCGATTGGAATTGGCGCGGGCCTTGGCGACACGTCCCTGTGTGCTCTTGCTCGACGAAATCGCTGGTGGGCTGGCCGAGCACGAAGCATCGGAACTGGTGGCTGAACTCCAGCGCATCAAAACCCGGGGCGTAAGCATGATCTGGATTGAGCATGTAGTGCACGCCTTGCTCTCAGTGGCAGACCGCTTGCTGGTGATCAACTTTGGTCAGCAATTAGCGCACGGCTTGCCCCATCAGGTGATGCAGGATCCTGAAGTCCGGCGTGTGTATATGGGCCTGGAGGTTTGAATGTTCCCAGGCGACACCAACATCGTGCTTCACACGCGGGACTTAAAGGCCTTCTACGGCGATGCGCAGGCCTTGTTTGGGATCGACTTTGAAATTGGCAAGGGCCAAGCTATTGCCATCATCGGCGCCAATGGCGCTGGAAAATCGACCTTTTTAAAGGCATTGGCTGGGCTCGTAAAGGTGCAAACCGCTGCGGTGAACTGGAAGGGACAGGACATTGGCGGAAGGTTGCCCAGCGAGATCGTTCGCTTAGGGCTGGCTTTGGTGCCTGAGGGGCGGCGCTTGTTCCCATCTTTGTCAGTTCAAGAAAACCTGATGATGGGAAGTGAGTCCCAACGCAAAGGACCTTGGAGCTTGGAGCGTCTGTTTAAATTGTTTCCCATACTGCAAGAAAAGAGGCATCAGCCCAGTACCTCTTTGTCAGGAGGGCAGCAGCAAATGGTGGCGATTGGTCGCGCACTGATGAGTAACCCAGAGTTGCTGCTGTGCGATGAGTTGTCTTTGGGTTTGGCGCCCCTCGTCATCCGTGAGATTTACAACGCCTTGCCAGAGATCACGGCCGAGGGGATGGGTGTGGTGCTGGTTGAACAGGACGTTAGCTTGGCCCAGCAAATGACACAGCGCCTGTATTGCTTGCAAGAAGGTCGCGTTTCCTTGCAAGGTATCTCATCTTTGCTCAGTCGCGAGCAAATCAGCCAGGCCTATTTTGGACAATAAGCCAGCGTAACCAGCATGATTGAACTGCTTTTACAAGGCGTATTGCTGGGTGGACTCTACACCTTGTTTGCGCTTGGACTGTCATTGATGTTTGGTGTGATGCGCCTCACAAACACAGCGCATGGTGACTTCATTATCTTGGCAGCGTTTGGAGCCTTGTGGCTGGCTGCACTGGGTTTGAGTCCCTGGCTCGCCAATGTTGCCGTGTTGCCCCTTGCATGGGCGCTTGGGTATTGCGTTCAGCGCTATGTGCTGAATCAGACGCTGGGAAACGACCCGGTGCCGTCCTTGGTGGTTACGTTTGGCTTGTCCATTGTGATTCAAAACGCATTGCTAGAGACTTTTTCGGCTGACCCCCGGTCGATCGAATCCCATGGGCTCAACACCCAAAGCTGGGCTTTGACCGAGTCGCTGTCTGTAGGTGTTTTGCCGATTTTGATTTTGGTGATTGCGCTGCTGGCGACCTTGGGCTTGCAATGGATTTTTGAAAAAACCCGCCTAGGTCGCGCTTTTCGAGCCGTTTCGGATGATCCCGAGATTGCGGAATTGATGGGCCTGCGTTCCAAGAATATCTACGCTCTGGCCACTGCTATGGCCTTTGTCTTGATTGCAGTCGCTGGCGTCTTGCAGGGCCTCCGAACCACGGTGGCGCCTGCGGACGGACCTATGTTGCTGCTCTTTGCTTTTGAGGCAGTCATCATGGGTGGTATGGGTAGTTTTTGGGGAACCTTGGCAGGCGGTATGTTGTTGGGGGTTACGCAGCAACTGGGCTTTCGGTTTGACCCTGGTTGGGGTGTGTGGGCCGGGCATTGCGTCTTTTTGTTCTTGTTACTGCTCAGACCCCAAGGGCTGTTTCCTAAAACCCGCTAGGAGCGACCATGAACCACATCCTTGAAAACCAGTTCACGGTGCAGCGCGGTCACTCCTACACGCGATTTTTGTTCGGTTTGGCTGTTGTGGTGGTCACCTGCGCGGCCAGCTTACCTCTATGGGCGGAATCCAGTTGGATGCATGAATTTGTGCAGATCGCCTGCTACTTTATTTTTGCCTTAATGTGGAATTTATTGGCCGGCTACGGGGGGATGGTATCGATTGGGCAGCAAGCCTTTTTTGGTTTGGGTGCCTACACCATGCTGATATCGGGGAACTTTTTTGGGGTCAATCCTTTTGTGGCGATTGCGATTGGCGGGGTGGTGGCGGGACTGGTTTCCATCCCTGTGTCGCGCATCGCCTTTCGCCTGCAAGGCGGGTACTTTGCAATCGGGACCTGGGTGATTGCGGAAGTGTTTCGTCTGAGTTTTTCCAACTTCAGTATGGTCGGTGGTGGTGCGGGCACCACGCTCACAGCCTTGCGCGGAATTGACAAAGCAAGTCGCGAATCATGGACTTATTGGATTGCTTTGTTATGCGTAGTCTCAAGCATTGCTATCGTGTTTGTTTTTTTGCGTAGCAAGCGGGGTCTTGCCCTGCTGGCCATTCGCGACAACCCGATCGCTGCGGAGTCGCAGGGGATTGCGGTGGGTTCCATGAAGTTGGCGGTGTATGTTGTGGCCGCATTCGGTGCAGGGTTGGCCGGTGCACTTTATTTTGTTGGTAATTTGCGCATTAGCCCTGACGCTGCTTTCAGTGTTAACTGGACTGCATTTGCGATATTTATGGTGGTCATTGGTGGCATGGGGCGTATTGAGGGCCCTCTGATTGGCAGCCTGGTGTTTTGGTTGCTCAGCAAGTTTTTCAGCGATTTTGGTGCGTGGTACCTGATGGGACTTGGCGCGTTGGCTATCTTCACCACGACCTACTTCAAGCAAGGCCTGTGGGGTTATGCACAACAGCGCTGGGGCTGGTCCTTGTTCCCAACCCAACGTCGCTTGGTCTTTCTTGCAGGGCCGAAAACGTGAGCACCCCGCTGGTTCACATCGTGTTGTGGCGCATGAATGGCACCAACTTGCAAGAGCGCTTGTTTCAGGCCAAATCGGCAGCTGAAGCTTTTGAGGCTACACGCGGCCGTATCGAGGGCGTGCACGACATGCAGGTGGGTGTCAATGTCGTAGATGCGCCGGATGCATGGGACCTTGCCTTGTGCATGCGCTTTGAAAGCAAGGCCGACTTAGATGCCTACCAGAGCCACCCGGCGCATTTGGAAATTAAGAAAATCATCGGACCCATGAGAATGGAGCGTAAGCAAGTCGACTTTGAATGGAGACCATAGGAGTACATATGAAAAACGTAGACCAAAATACCATTACCCAAGCGGTTTTAGAGCGCATGGGTAATATGCCTGACGCCCGACTGAAGACCATAGTGACCAGCCTCGTTCACCATTTGCATGACTTTGCGCGCGAGGTGCAGTTGACCGAACAGGAGTTGATGCATGCTATTGAGTTCTTGACCCAAACCGGTCAAAAGTGCGACGACAAGCGGCAGGAATTTATTCTGCTCAGCGATGTCTTGGGTTTGTCTATGTTGACAGTGGCCATGAATAACCAAAAGCCAGCGGGCTGTACCGAGGCCACTGTGTTTGGCCCCTTCTTTGTCGAGGGCGCGCCTAAAGTCGCCTTGGGCGGTGATGTGGCACAGGGCGCACCGGGCCAGCCGTGCTCTGTGTCCGGGCGGGTGGTTGGGAGCCGGGGTCAACCTGTGGTGCATGCGCTGATTGAGGTCTGGCAGGCGGACGAAGAAGGCTTCTACGATGTTCAACGGCCTGAGTTGCGCGCGCCCCAGGCACGCGCGTCCATGCAGGCCGATGGCGATGGTCGATTCCATTTCAAGACCATCGTCGCTGAGGCCTACCCGATTCCAACCGACGGGCCGGTCGGCGCTCTATTGCGGGCAATGGGGCGACATCCGTGGCGGCCTGCGCATCTGCACTTCATGATCAAGGCGCCAGGCTTTGAGACCTTGATCACCCATGTTTTCCGTAACGGCGACCAATACCTCGAGTCCGACGCCGTGTTTGGCGTGCGCGAGTCTTTGATCGCCGACTGGGTCAAGCAGCCCGACGGAAATACTCTGCTGCAATTTGATTTTGTATTGAACGAAAGCCATGATTAACAAGATTGCAGAGTCGATCGTGCAGGCGCTCAGTCGGGTCAAGGATGGCGACACCGTACTGATCGGCGGCTTCGGCACTGCGGGCATTCCAGTTGAATTGATTGACGGTTTGATCGAACACGGTGCGCGCGAACTCACCGTGGTGAACAACAACGCTGGCAATGGCGATGCGGGTTTGGCAGCCTTGCTCAAAGCCCGGCGGGTGCGAAAAATCATTTGCAGCTTTCCGCGACAGGCGGATTCTTTTGTCTTTGACGAGTTGTACCGGGCGGGCAAAGTGGAGCTTGAGCTCGTGCCGCAAGGAAACCTGGCCGAGCGGCTGCGTGCTGCAGGCGCTGGAGTCGGTGCCTTTTATACGCCCACCGGCTTTGGCACCCAGCTCGCGTGCAACCCGGACGGCAACGCAAAAGAAACACGTGTTATCAACGGAAAGTCCTATGTTTTGGAATTCCCCATACATGGAGACGTTGCTCTGATCAAGGCTGAGGCGGGTGATCGCTGGGGGAATTTGACATTCCGTAAAGCTGCGCGCAATTTCGGTCCCGTGATGGCCACTGCCGCCAGATGGACGGTTGCCAGCGTTTATAAGATTGTCGAACTTGGTGCCTTGGACCCAGAACACATTGTGACCCCAGGCATATTTGTGTCCCAGGTCGTCAAAGTGGAGCGCGTGGCCACACAAGCGGGTGGCTTGAAACAACCTGTATAGGCAGAAAGCAGCCATGGCAAATTACACAAAGCGTAGCAAACAGGAGCTGGCCCAACGGGTTGCGCAAGACATTTTTGATGGTGCCTATGTCAACCTTGGAATCGGACAGCCCACGCTGGTGGCTAACTACTTGCCGCAGGGTTTGGAGGTGGTGCTGCACAGCGAAAATGGCATTTTGGGGATGGGTCCTCCTGCAGCGCTAGGGGAAGAGGACTACGACCTGATCAACGCCGGCAAGCAACCCGTGACCTTGCTTGCAGGAGGCGCGTATTTTCACCACGCCGACAGTTTTTCGATGATGCGTGGCGGACACATTGACATCAGTATTTTGGGCGCGTTTCAGGTGTCAGCCACTGGCGATCTCGCTAACTGGAGCACGGGTGAACCCGGCTCTATTCCAGCAGTAGGTGGAGCGATGGACTTAGCAGTAGGGGCTAAGCAAACTTGGGTAATGATGGATTTATTAACCAAACAGGGGGAAAGCAAGGTCGTGAGCGCTTGCACCTATCCTCTGACAGGCGTGTCATGCGTTAAGAGAATCTACTCCGATCTGGCCACGCTTGAATGCACTGCAACCGGGCTGAAACTGATAGACAAGGTGCAAGGCTTAACAAACCAAGAACTGGAAAACATGTTGGGTCTACCCGTTCAGGTCTGAAATTGTTTGTGCCATTCAAGTTGGGGTTGTTCACATGCGCTGGCAGGTGCCACAAGCTCTGCCGCCGCTGGCTGCCGGGGGCTGGCACTCCGACGGCGCCGTCTACGTGGAGCCGTTGCGCGCCCTCTTCCTTTTCCAGGAGAGACTTCCCATCGCTAGCCAAGCCATTGCGTTTTGGGGCCGTGGAGCATACGGCCGGGTCCGGGCTGTTCAGTGGGCCCGGGCCACCCAAAACGTCGCACCCTGCGCGCCGTAGCGCTCTGTGTGCGGCACCGATTTCTCCAAGGTGAATGCATCACCGGCTTGCAAATGGCGGACCGTATCTGCCACGGTCAGCCAGACTTCCCCGCGCACTACCTGGGCGCTCACGGCAAACGGGTGGGTGTGCAAGTCGACCACCTGCTGCGGCGCCCATTCGCGCACCAGTACGTCGTCAAAGCCGTCGCCCAAGGCCGCTGCCTTGAAGGATTCAAAGTCAGGTGCGTTCATGTCTCAGGCAAGGGCTTTGTGCGCGCCGTCGCACAGTGGCTGGCTGGCGCTTTGCTTGCAGCCGCAAAAGTAGACTGTTTTATCTTCGGTGGCGTGGAATTTGGTGGGCGTGAAGGCCGAGCCTTTGTGCGAACCATCGCAAAAGGGCTGCGCCTTGCTCAGGCCGCAAGCGCACCAGTAGTAGTCTTTGCCGGCTTGGACTGGTGTGGCGTAAGGGGATTTTTGGGCAATATGGGCATCCATGGTGAGCCTTTGGGTGGGTAAAAACGGCTGGGCGACTATCGCTACCGGGTGGGTTTATCCTATTGCTGCCCGCGCGGCCCGTCAATCGGCATGAACCAGAGTTATGAACCCGCGTAGTTACGCGGGTCATTGCGCCAGCTCGTGGCGCCGTTTTGTGCGCAGCAAGCGGACAAAGTTCCAGGACAGCAGCCCAACTCCCAGTGCGCCCAGCACAATGATTCCGGTGGTTCCCACCAGCGCAATGAGCTGGCCGTTGGCCGCAATGCCCACCGATTGGCCGATAAAAAAGCAGGCTGCAAATGCCGCAACCGCCGCACCGCGGCGCTCGGGTGCCATTTGGGTGGCGTTGATTTGCAAGGTGTTGTGGAACATATAAAAACCTAGACCTGCCATAAAGCATGCCGGCACCGACCACCACCAGGCGTCAGCCAGGGCTATCACCAAAAATGCCAGCGCTACCAGCATGCCGCCCCATTTACACAAGCCAACCTCGCCCAGACGGCGCACCAGGCCAGGCGCAGAAAACGCAAACAGCAAGCCGCCCAGGCCGTAGAGCATCACCACCTGGCCAGCCACCGAGAGCGACAAGGCATGGAGTTGGTGCAAATGCGCCGCCAAAAAAGCAAAAGAGCCATACAAAAATGCCCCCTCGGCAAATACCGTGACCAAAATCACCCGTGCCCAGGGCAACGCTAGTACCTGGCCAAACTCGGACGCCATGCGCACCACGGCCGAGCCTTCGCCCTGGCCTCGCTGGCGAGCCTGATGCGGAAGGCGCCGGTTCAGCGCCAGCAACCAGACCGCAATCAAGAAAAAAACCAGCGCAATCAGTACAAAGGGTGTGCGCCACTGCAGATGGTCTGCGGCAAAACCGCCCAAAGCCACACCGCACGACAGGCCCAAAATCTGCCCGATCAGAAAGCGTGCGAGCACAGGCTGGCGTCGCTCGTAAGGAATGACATCGCCAATCCAGGCCATGGACAGCGGGATGATGGACGCCGCCGTGGCGCCGGCTAGCGTGCGCGCCAGCAAGAGCAGGCCAAAGCTGGGCGCCAGCGCGCAAGCCACCGCCGTCAGCGCGCAGGCCAGGCACCCTAGTGCCACCACCCGGTATTTGCCAAAGCGGTCGCCCAAAGGGCCAAACAGCAGCTGCGCCAACCCATAGGCCACAGCAAATACCGTAATCACCGATGCCGCCGCACCCAGTGTCAGAGAGAACTCTGCTGCCAGTCGGGGCAGCATGGCGTCCATCACCCGCAGAGACATGCCGCTGCCAAATGCCGCCACGGAAAGGGCGACGATGGCACCGCGGGGCAGCACCACATCGGTCGGTGCATGCACTGGCGCAGGCAGTGAGGGCATCGGTGGTGAAAAGGGTGTGGCCATGGGGGGTAGGCGTCTAAGCAGAAAAAAAAGCCTGTCGCTTTAAGGAGCAACAGGCATTGCGCGGACCAATAGGGTCCATAAACAGAGGTCACGTAAATTTGTCTGCCGAGGTGCGGGGGATCATACCGTGCAGGGGTATGCCAAGCGCTCCTGTACTTCGTACTTCGCTCAAACGACTTCAGGCCCTACCGCCAAAAGCTATTGGCAAGTTCTCAGACAGGCCTTGCGATAGGTTTTGCACTTTTCTTGCAACGAACGCGTATCGGCGTCCTTAACGCAAGCTTCATAGCGAGAATCACAACGCGCAGTGCAGGCTTGGTCCAGGGCCAACAGTACGCGGTCGCCCGTGTCTGCGCAAGTCTCACCTTCCGCAATCAAGGCCCTATCAGAACACGTTGTAAGAAGGATGTAGGGAGACAAGGGCTTCGATGCCGCCGCGCTCGCAAAGAGGCTCTGTGCCACCCAACCGACGCAGACGCAGCACGCAATAAGGGAATCTCTGTTCACGGACATCTATGGAGGATTGTGAAACGCCAAGATACGACCGTCGCAATGGTACTGGAAGAAATGTAGCTTTCAGAACTTGATAGCCAAGCACCGTTCTATATGACGGCGAAATCCATCCCAACTTGCCACGAAAAAAGAGTCGCATTTTTGTGGAGGTTTTTCGATGGCTTAAGATCGATCGTGCACCCGCTGCGACTCTTTTTTCTTTTTAGGATTTTCCATGACCGATGTTTTCAGTGCCATCAACAGCCGCACCTCTGCCAACAACTTTGACCCCACCCATGTGATGACCCAGGCGGAGATCACCGAGTTAGCGCAACTGGCCAACCAGACCCCCACATCCTTTAACCAGCAAAACTGGCGCCTGGTGGCCGTCAACACGCCCGCAGCCAAGGCCCGCCTCAAAGCCGCTGCTTACAACCAGCCCAAAGTCGGCGACGCCGCCGTGACCTTTGTTTTGGTCGGTAAAGTCGGTGGCCACAAAGACCTGCCCGTGCTGATCAAGCCCATGCTCGACGGCGGCCACATCGACCAGGCGGCCTTTGATGGCTGGATTGGCATGGCTAACGGCATGTACGACGGCAAGGAGCAGTTCCAGCGCGACGAGGCGGTTCGCTCAGCCTCCATGGCAGCCATGACGCTCATGTACGCCGCCCACGGCAAAGGCCTGGTGTCGGGCGCCATGATTGGTTATGACCCCACTGCTGTCAGTGCCGAGTGCAAGCTCGCCGCCGATGAAATCCCGGTGATGCTGATCGCCGTAGGCCGCCCCGCACCGGGCAACTGGCCTCGTAAGGTGCGCCGCGCCGTGGCCGATGTGGTGAGTTTTAGCACAGACTAAACGCACACTGTCGCAGCAAGAGCTGCGCGTTTCAAAGCCCGAAGAGACTGGTTCTTTTCGGGCTTTTTTCGTTTTCGTGTGTTGTAACTCGTGGTTGCCTGAACCTCTGGGCAAAGGGCGAACCACAAATCCTGCGCCCGCGCCCTGCACCGTGGAGGTGGGCGCTCGGTTAGCGCTTTATAAATCGCAGGGTGAAACGGTCGCTCTCGCCAATGTCTCGGTATTTTTCTCGGTCCACGTCCTTCATGCGGTAGCTCGGGGGCAGGGTCCAGACGCCTTGCGCGTAGTCTTTGGTGTCTTTGGGGTTGGCATTGATCTCTGAGCTGGCGTCAAGTTGGAATCCAGCGCTTTCGATTAAGGCGACGGCTACGTCCTGGCGCACATAGCCGCTGGCAGCCTGCTGGGCTTGGGTCTGGTCTGTGCGTCCCCGGTGGTCCACAATGCCCAATACGCCACCGGGCTTCAAAGCAAGGTAAAACGCTTTGAGCGAGGTCTCCACTTCGTTTTCGTTCATCCAGTTGTGTAAGTCGCGAAAGCTGATCACCACGTCTGCGCTACCGGGCGCTGCGATGGGGTGGTGATCCGCTCGAAACTTGCTAACCGCTACCTTGCCGTACAGGGCCGGTTGGTCCTTGAGCCGTTGCAAGAGCTTCTGGTGGTCTGGCAGGTACTGCGGCTTCGAATCGTCGCGGTTGGCGGCGATGTACAGGCCTTTTTCCTTGAGCCAGGGGGCCAGTATTTCCATGTAATAGCCGCCGCTGCCCGGAAGTATTTCCACCACCGTGCTGTCGTCGCGGATGCCAAAAAAGGCCAAGGTCTGCGCCGGATGGCGATAGGGGTCCCGCGCCACATTGCCCGGCGAACGGTGAGCGCCAGTGAGCAGGGGCTCAAAAGTGGCGGAGGTCACCATCTGGGCCAGGGCGATATTGCCGGACAAGGCAATGCCACCCATCAGTGCGCAAACGGTTCGGATTGCATTTTTCATAGTAGGGTAATTTCAAAAGCGGGTTAAGACAATCGATCGCGCCGGGACAGCTCTGGAAAGAGTTTGAGCCAAGTTGCCGCAACCAGCATCGTGCCCACGCCACCCATCACCACCGATCCCACGGGCCCGATCAGCGCCGCCGTGGCGCCGGATTCGAACTCGCCGAGTTGGTTGGATGCACCGATAAAGATCGAATTCACCGACGACACGCGGCCACGCATGTCGTCGGGCGTGTCGAGTTGCATAAGGGTCAGGCGCGTGACCACGCTAATGCTGTCGGCCGCGCCCGTCACCACCAATGCCAACATCGACAGGGCGAAATGGTCCGATAGCCCAAAAACCAAGGTCGCTAAACCAAACACGCCCACGGCGCTGATCAATTTATAGCCAGCGTGGCGCTGCAAGGGAAAGCGCACCAAGAGCAGCGTCATAAACAGGGCGCCAATGGCGGGCGCAGCGCGCAGCAAGCCCAAGCCTTGCGGGCCGGTATGCAAGATATCTCGTGCATAGATCGGCAGCAAAGCGGTGGCACCGCCCAGCAGCACCGCAAACAAATCGAGCGACATGGCGCCCAGCAAAACCTGGCGGCGCCAGACAAAGGCCACACCGGCAAACACCGAGGCCAGCGTGGCAGCTCCTTGCGCTGGAACATGCCGGTAGTGCACAGTAAAGGTAAGGGCTGCCGATACCAGGGAGAGCGCCAGGCAGGCGCCATACACGGTGCTAGCCCCCGCACCATACAACACGCCACCAAGCGCCGGGCCGCCCACAATTGCCAATTGCATGCCTATCGAGCCCACTGAAATGGCCCGCTGCAAAAGGGACGGCGGCACCAGCACAGGGATCAGCGCCTGCTGGGCGGGCATTTGAAAGGCCCTCCCTATCCCCAAAACCACCGACAGGGCCAGGATCAGCTCTCGCGTCGTCCAACCACCGTGGGTGCTGAGCACCAATAGCGCAGCCACCAGCGCCTGCGCTAGCATGCAGACCGCAAAAATACGCCCCCGGTGCAACCGGTCGGCTACATGCCCTGCGGGCAAGGCCATCAGCAATGCGGGCACAAACTGGAACAAGCCCACAAGCCCCAGGTCCCATGCACTGGAAGTGAGGTCGTACATTTGCCAAGCAAGCGCCAGCATGAGCATTTGGTTGGACATCACGCCAGTCAGGCGTGCCAGCCAAAAACGTACGAAAGAGGGATACGCCAGCAGCGCGGTAGATTCAACAGGTAGCATCGACCCAAGCTTAGCAGCGTAACCCTATACAGGAGTAATGAACATGAACGTGGGTCGTCAACCTCAGCAGTTTGGGCAGTTTTTGTGTGGTGCGCGCAGGCTTACTGCCAGTTGGGCCACGGCGTGCTGTCTTGTTCTGTTAACGTTACCCATGCCCAGCCACGCCACCCAAGAGCCCGAGTACAAAGTACTTCAGACCTTCAAAGACATGGAGGTGCGGCAATATGAACCCTATTGCGTCGCCGAAGTTGTGGTCCCGGGCCCGGCCGAAGATGCCGGTAACACGGCCTTCCCGATTCTGGCGGGCTATATTTTTGGCAAGAACAAG
This sequence comes from Comamonas sp. lk, assembly GCA_945901215.1. GTDB lineage: Bacteria > Pseudomonadota > Gammaproteobacteria > Burkholderiales > Burkholderiaceae_C > Allorhodoferax. The sequence goes on along the minus strand of CAMDKE010000002.1, from coordinate 12,454 downwards.
GGCGAGCGAAAACTCGCGATGACCGCGCCGGTGACCCAGGCCGCTGAGCCGGTCAAACTGGAGATGACTGCACCGGTTACGCAGGCTTTAGCACCGGGCGGCTTTAAGGTGCAGTTTGTGCTGCCCAAGGGGGTCACCAGGGACAATGCGCCCGAACCCCTGGATGTTCGGGTCGTATTGCGAGACATTGCGCCAAGCCGTGTGGCCGTAGTCCGTTACTCTGGATTTTGGTCTGAGTCCAACTACCAGCAGCATTTGGCCAAACTCCAGGCGGCCTTGCGTGCGGCTGACTTAAGCAGCGTGGGCGAACCGGTGTATTCCCGCTACAACGCTCCGCTCACGCCCTGGTTTATGCGACGCAATGAAATTTGGCTGCACCTAGCTGACGCTCCGTGAACAGACCGGATACTCCCGAATTCCCTTGGAGGCGCGACGGCTAGGTGCTGGCTGATGCGTGCGTTCGTCATGCTTTTCCAGCCGGTTAACCAGCGGAGCAAAGCGTGCACGTGCTGTAGTTTGGCATTGGCTTTTTCCATGCTGCAGCGCAATCAGTTGAGTTCCGTCAGGCCGACTACAAAATAATTTGCGTCGCCGCTGTGACAAAAAGCCGAATTGCAGCACCTTTTTCAAAAAGAGGCACTGCTTACCCGTTTGCTGCATAATTGCTGCACTGCAACATTTTTTAACCAAGGATCACCATGTTCAAAAACACGCCCTTCGAAGCCATCGCAAAAACCATGTCGGAGGCGGCCCCCCAGTTCAATCCCGCAGCTGTGCAAGATGCCATCAAACCCGCCCAAGACAAACTGAAGGCTTGGGCTGACCTAGCCCAAAAGCAGGCTGCAGAAGCCCAAAGCGCGATCAATGGGACCGTGGAGTCCATTAAGGGCATCAAGGATCCCCAAGCAGCCTTTGAAATCATGAAGGAAGCGGCCGAAGCTGGCATGGCTATGTTTGCCAAGAATCTCAAGGAATCCACGTCGCTGAGCTTTGGCCAGTTCCACAGCACCGTGGACGCTGTTGAAAAAGCCCATCCCCAGCCTGAAGTCTTTGCCGCTGTGGCCAAGAATCTCAAGGCCGCTGCATCGACCGCCGAAAGGGCAATCGAGTCAGCGATGGAAAAAGGCGTTTCGATGGCTGCTTCGGTGTCATCCGCTCCCAAGGCCAAAAAGGCCCGTTAACAGGAGTGCAACCGGCGCGTGGGGCCCTTGGTCTCGCACGCAGGCCCGCTACGGCCAAACATCACATTGGGCGCCACGCCGGGTGTCTGCGTGCTGCCCGATGGGGCCGCTTCGCAGCGCGCGTGCCTATTTGCTTGCTGTGGGTGCTTGCAGTTTGTCTTGGGTTTGGGTGTCGAAGTCGCTGGCGTCGTGGCGCTCATGCAACTGGCTCTCCAGCGGCCCCATAACCCGGTTGACCATGCGGCCCCGGCGCACGGCCGGGCGTTTGGCGATTTCGTCTGCCCAGCGGATCACGTGGGTGTATTCCTGTACCTGCAAAAATTCACCGCCTTCGTACATCTGGCCCTTGGCCATGCCGCCGTACCAGGGCCAAATGGCGATGTCGGCAATGGTGTAGTCGTCCCCGGCGATGTAGCGGCTGTGTTGCAGGCGGCGGTTGAGCACGTCAAGCTGGCGTTTGACCTCCATCGCAAAACGGTCGATTGCGTATTCGATTTTGATGGGTGCATAGGCGTAAAAGTGTCCAAAGCCCCCACCCAAGTAGGGTGCGCTGCCCATTTGCCAGAACAGCCAGGACATGCATTGGGCACGCAGGGCAGGCTCGGTTGGCAACAAGCAGCCAAATTTTTCGGCCAGATAGACCAAAATCGCGCCCGACTCAAAAATGCGCACCGGCTGGGGGCCGCTGAAGTCCATGAGCGCGGGAATCTTGGAGTTGGGGTTGGCTTCAACAAAACCACTGCCAAACTGCTGTCCCTCGTTGATGCGAATCAGCCAAGCGTCGTATTCCGCGCCACGGTGCCCCAGCGCCAGCAACTCCTCCAGCATGACCGTGACTTTGACGCCGTTGGGCGTGCCCAGCGAGTACAGCTGCAGCGGGTGTTTGCCATGCGGCAGCGCTTGTTCGTGCGTGGCACCAGCCACCGGGCGATTGATATTGGCAAAACGCCCGCCATTGGCCTTATGCCACGTCCAAACCTTGGGTGGTACATACGCGCTTGAATCTGTCATGCGAAACCTTTAAAAAAGTCAGCGGAGTGGGGCCGCCGACATGCCGCCAATAGAAAAGGTCTACGGCTATTTGCATAGCGGTAGACCCTGGATGGTTTTGGTGCCGGAGAGATGAATCGAACACCCGACCTTCTCATTACGAATGAGCTGCTCTACCGACTGAGCTACACCGGCGCACTGCTGGAATTATAGCCAGTGGCTGTCTGCGCTCTTAAGGCATATTGGCTGCTTCGGCGTAATAGCGCCTTACTTGTTCGACCTCGCTTTTAGAGCCCAAAACGACGCTAACGCGCTGATGAAGTTGGGTCGGCACAATGTCCAAAATGCGCTGGTGGCCATTGGTGGCGGCGCCACCGGCTTGCTCAATCAGCCAGGACATGGGGTTGGCCTCGTACATCAGGCGCAGTTTGCCCGGCTTGTTGGGCTCGCGCTGGTCCCAGGGGTACATGAAGACGCCGCCGCGCGTCAGGATGCGGTGTACGTCAGCCACCATGCTGGCGACCCAGCGCATATTGAAGTTCTTGCCGCGCGGGCCGTCCCTCCCCTGCAGGCATTCGTCGATGTAGCGGCGGGTGGGTACATCCCAGTGGCGCATATTGCTCATGTTGATGGCAAATTCCTGCGTCTCTTCGGGCACTTGGAGGTGCTCTTGCGTCAGCACGAACGAGCCTTGCTCCCGGTCCAGGGTAAACACGGCCACGCCATGTCCTACGGTGAGCACCAGCGTGGTTTGCGGCCCGTAGACGCAGTAGCCTGCTGCCACTTGCTGGCTTCCGGCCTGCAAAAAGTCGCCTTCGGCCACATCGTGTCCCTCGGGCTTGCGCAGCACGCTAAAGATGGTGCCTATGCTCACGTTAACGTCGATATTGCTCGAGCCGTCCAGGGGGTCAAACAGCAGCAGGTATTCGCCCTGGGGATAGCGGTTGGGCACGATGTAGATGTCTTCCATCTCCTCGCTGGCCATGGCCGCCAGGTGGCCGCCCCATTCATTGGCTTCGATCAGGACTTCGTTGGCGATGATGTCGAGCTTTTTCTGGATCTCACCCTGCACGTTCTCGCTGTGCGCCGGACCCAGCACGCCGCCTAGCGCCCCTTTGTTGACGGCGTGGCTGATGCTTTTGCAAGCGCGCGCCACCACTTCGATGAGCAGGCGCAATTGGGCCGGAATGGAGCCGTCGACGCGTTGCTGCTCGACCAGGTACCGGGTCAGCGATATGTGATTGGACATCAGAATTGCCTCTAGGTTGCTTATTCGGCAAGCGCGCGGTCAATGACTTCGCGCACATCGTTACTCAAGTCGGTTTTGCTTGCCACGCGTTGCAGCGCTTCATGCGCACCGCTGCGGTAGGGTTCGGCCAAGCGCTTCCAGCGGTCCAAGGCCCGTGCCAGACGCGCCGCCACCTGGGGATTGAAGGCGTCAAGCGCAAGCACCTGTTGGCTCCAAAACACATAGCCCGCCGCATCAGCGCGGTGGAAGGCCCCGGGGTTAGCGCTGCAGTAGCTGAAGATCACGCTGCGTGCCCGGTTGGGGTTGCGGATATTGAAGTCCGGGTGGTCGAGCAACTGGCGCACTTCTCGCAGCACGTTGCCGCCGCGGTCGCAGGCACCGGCTTGCATACCGAACCATTTGTCCAGCACCAGCGCTTCGTCCCTAAACATGGAGTGAAACCGTGTCAGCGCCGCTGCCGCCAGCGGGTGACCGCTACCCACCAGCGCTTGCAGCGCGTTGGCGCGATCGGTCATGTTGCCGGCATCTTTGAAGCGCTGCAGCGCTTTGCCCGGCCAGACGGTGTCACCTGAAGCGGTGGCGCCCAGACACAGGTAGGCGAGGGCTTGCCCGGCCAAGGCCCGCCGCCCGGCGGATGCGGCGTCGGGGCGATAGCCCCCCATGTCCTGGTGTGCTACGTAGGCCCATTCCCAATCCGCGTGGAGTGCGTTGGCCAACTGCATGCGCATGGCCTCGCGCACCGCGTGGATGCGCTGTGGGTCTACCCGCGCGAGTTGTTCGGCGATGTACACCTCGGAGGGCAGCGTCAGCACCAGCTCCTTGAAGGCGGCGTCCAGCGTCGGGTGGCGCAGCACGTCGCGCAGCGCGCCTAACAAGGTTGCGTCGAGCACCTGGTCGGGCAGGTGCTCGGACTGCAGTGCGGCCATAGCGCAGCGCAGCAGCAGGCGTTGGCCCGCTTCCCACTGGTTGAACGGGTCGCTGTCGTGGGCCAGAAGGGCCAGCAATTGGGCGTCGCTGTACTCAAAGTCCAACACCACCGGGGCGGAGAAGCCGCGCAGAATGGATGGCACCGGTTCTTCGGCCACATGGTGGAAGGTGATGGACTCGTTTTGCGCGGTCATCACCAGCAGATGGTTGCTCCTGGCCGGGCCTTGCAATTGGGTTTGCAAAGGCAGCGCCGCGCCCGACTGCAGGCCCACCAGCCCCAAGCGCACCGGGATCACGTACGGTGCCTTGGGTTCCTGGCCAGGGGTGGGGGCGCAGTTTTGCATCAAAGTCAGGGTGTAAGTCTGCGCCGCTGCGTCGTATTGGCCGCCAGCGGTCAGGTGCGGCGTGCCGGCTTGGCTATACCAGCGCTTGAACTGGGGTAGCAGACGCGCCAGTTCAGAGTCTGGGTTGGCGTCGGCAATGGCTTGGGCAAAGTCGTCGCAGGTGACGGCCTGGCCGTCAAAGCGCTCGAAATACAGCTTCATGCCACGTGCAAACCCGGCGCGCCCAGACGGCTCGTCGCCTTGGGCCGCCAGGGTTTGCATCATTCGCACGACTTCGGCGCCTTTTTCGTAAATGGTGACGGTGTAAAAGTTGTTGATTTCCACATAGCTGTCGGGCCGCACTGCATGGGCCATGGGGCCTGCGTCTTCGGGGAACTGGGCTGTGCGCAAAACCCGCACGTCCTCAATGCGCTTGACGGCGCGCGCCGAGGGCTCGGCGCACAGGTCCTGGCTGAATTCCTGGTCGCGAAACACCGTCAACCCCTCTTTCAGGCTGAGCTGGAACCAGTCGCGGCAGGTGATGCGGTTGCCCGTCCAGTTGTGGAAGTACTCGTGTCCGACCACGCTTTCGATGTTGGCGTAATCCACGTCGGTGGCCGTGGCCGGGTTGGCCAGCACGTACTTGGTGTTGAAGATATTGAGGCCCTTGTTCTCCATGGCGCCCATATTGAAGTCGCTGGTGGCCACGATCATGAAGCGTTCCAGGTCCAGCGGCAAGCCAAAGCGCGCCTCGTCCCAGGCCACCGATGCCATGAGTGAGTTCAAGGCGTGCTCGGTTTTGTCCAGGTCGCCCGGGCGCACATACACCTGTAGCAAATGCTCTTTGCCTGCCAGCGAACTGATGCGCTGCTCGCGGCACACCAATTGCCCGGCCACCAGTGCAAACAGATAGGCCGGTTTTTTGTGGGGATCGACCCAGGTGGCAAAGTGGCGCCCGTCGGGCAGATCGCCATGGTCCACCAGGTTGCCGTTGGAGAGCAGCACCGGGTAGGCCGCTTTGTCAGCCCGCAGGGTTACGGTGTAGCTGGCCATCACGTCCGGGCGGTCCAAAAAGTAGGTGATGCGTCTGAAGCCCTCCGCCTCGCATTGGGTGAAAAACGAGTCGTTGCTGACATACAAGCCCATGAGCTTGGTGTTTTTGACCGGCGCGCAGGTGGTAAATATCTCCAGCGCAAAGGGCTCGGGGCCTTCGGGCAGGTTTTCCAGCACCAGTTTGTCGCCATCCATCTTGAAGGAGGTGCCCGCGCCGTTGACCAGCACGCGCGCCAGGTTGAGCTCTTCGCCGTCCAGGCGCAGTGCTTGCGCGGGCACGTCGGGGTTGCGGCGCAGCGTCATTTTGTTGAGCACCCGGGTTTTGGCCGGGTCCAGGTCAAACGCCAGCTCTACGGTGTCTATCCAGAACGCTGGGGGCGCGTAGTCCCCTCTGCGCACGGTGGTGGCCGGTGCCTGGCCTTCGCGAAATGTCAACATCGGCAAACTCTCCTTTTGGGTGGGGCCATTGTGGCCCTCTGGTGTTAAACGCCTTGCTTGAGCGAGGCTTGAATAAACGGGTCCAAATCCCCGTCCAGCACTTTTTGCGTGGCCGAGGTTTCGTAATTGGTGCGCAGGTCTTTGATGCGGCTGTTGTCGAGCACATAGCTGCGAATCTGATGGCCCCAACCCACGTCGGTCTTGGTGTCTTCGAGCTTTTGCTGGGCTTCTTGCTGTTTGCGCAGCTCAAAGTCGTACAGGCGGCTGCGCAGGCGCTTCCAGGCCACGTCGCGGTTGCCGTGTTGGCTGCGCCCGTCCTGGCACTGCACCACGATACCGGTGGGAATGTGCGTCAGGCGCACCGCCGAGTCGGTCTTGTTGATGTGCTGGCCGCCCGCGCCGCTGGCGCGAAAGGTGTCCACGCGCACGTCCGAGGGGTTGATATCGATCTCGATCGAGTCGTCAATCTCGGGGTAGACAAACACGCTGGCAAAGCTGGTGTGGCGTCCGCCCGAGGAATCGAACGGCGATTTGCGTACCAGGCGGTGCACGCCGGTCTCGGTGCGCAGCAGGCCAAAAGCGTATTCGCCCTCGATCTTGATGGTCGCACCCTTGATGCCGGCAATGTCGCCAGCGGTTTCGTCTTCCACCGTGGTGGCAAAGCCTTTGCGCTCGGCGTAGCGCAGGTACTGGCGCAGCAGCATGCTGGCCCAGTCGCAGGCCTCGGTGCCCCCGGCGCCAGACTGGATGTCCAAAAAGCAGTTCAGCGGGTCGGCCGGGTTGTTGAACATGCGCCGAAATTCCAGGCCCTCAATGGTGGTGGCCAGTGTGGCGGCTTCGGTTTCGATGGTGATGAGCCCGGCCTCGTCGCCGTCGTCCTTGGACATCTCGAACAGCTCGGTGTTGTCGGCCAGTTCACGGTCTAGTTCGTCCAGGGTCACAACCACGCCTTCGAGCGCTTTTTTCTCTTTGCCCAGCTCTTGGGCGCGCTTGGGGTCGTTCCAGACGGTGGGGTCTTCTAGCGAGGCGTTGACGGTACGCAGGCGCTCGGACTTGGCAGCGTAGTCAAAGATACCCCCGAAGCTCGGCGGTGCGCGCGCTCAGGTCGGTGAGTTGGGTGCCAATGAGGTTGGTGCGTTCTGCGTCCATGGGGGTGTTCCTGCGGTATGTGGGTAATTGGTCCGCATTTTCTCACGCGGCCCCCTAGCTGGTCTTTTTGGTGTTTTCGGTCTGGTCCGGCGTCACCGCGCTGCGTTGCCGCAGGCGATCGGCCAGCTGAAACACCGCCATGCCCGCCAGCATGGCCAGTACAAAAACCGCCGCCTTAGGCTGGCCTGCGGCCATTGACACCAAGGCCGGACCGGGGCAAAACCCTGCCAGTCCCCAACCCACACCAAACACCAAGGAACCGATCACGAGACGCTTGCCGATGGCATTGGACTCGGGCCACTGCAGCGCACCGCCAAAAAATGCCGTGGTGCGCTGTTTTGCAATGGCAAAGGCTCCGACACCCACCGCTATGGCGCCACCCATGACCAGTGCCAGCGATGGGTCCCAGGCGCCCGCGAGGTCCAAAAAGCCCAGTACCTTGCCCGGATCGGTCATGCCGGACAGGATTAAACCCAGCCCAAACAGCAGGCCGACCAAAAATTCGCTGATGCGGTTCATACGGATGCTCCTTGCAGCACGTGGCGCAGCACAAAGACCACCAAAAACCCCGCCGCCATAAAGCTGACCGTGGCCACCAGAGAGCGTGGCGACAAGCGCGACAAGCCGCACACGCCGTGCCCGCTGGTGCAGCCAGATGCGCAGCTGGTGCCAATGCCCACTAACAAACCGGCGACCGCCAAGCCCAAATAGCTGGAGTCGATGCGCGGCACCACGACAGCCTCACTGGGGAAAACGAAAGAAAAAACCGTGGGCGCGCAGGCCATGCCCAACAAGAAGGCGATGCGCCAGCCCACATCGCCCTTCAAGGGCGTGAGCAGCCCGCCCAGAATGCCGCTGATGCCCAGGATGCGGCCATTGATCAATATAAAGGCGGCAGATGCCAGGCCAAGCAAGACGCCGCCAGCAAGCGCCGTCCAAGGGGTGAAATGGGTCCAGTCGATGGTCATGGTGGGTTCCTTAAAGCGCGCGCAGTATATCGACGCCCCCGGATGTGAAGCCGCACCGGCCCGTGGCCTGCTAACCCAATTCGCGGCCCAGCATGAGCAGGGTTGCTGCGCATTGCGAATCGAAGATGGCGGTCATGCGCGCAAGCAGATCGTGTTCCGCCTCGGCTGGCTTGTGCTCCTTGATAATCCGGGCCTGGGTTTTTTGCCACTGCGCAGGCAATGCCAACGCCATTTTTTCTAGTTCCTTGAGCGTGCCCTGCACGCCGAAGCTGCAATCCCGGCACATTTCTTCCCATGAGTGTTTGTTCACGGTGTCAAACGTTTCGTCGTCGCCGATGAACAAGGCCAGACCGTTATCGCCATAGGCTTTCACGCACAGCAAGTCGTAAAAGGGTGCCAACCGGTAGCCCTTGTCATTGATCAGCACGGACACATTTTTCGCATGGGCGTCCGCATTGCCGATCAGAAAGTTGAACATCACCCAGCGCTGAAACTGCAGCAAGTCGCTGCCGCGCAGTAACAGCCCCCGCATGGCGGCCACCAGCTTGGGCAAGCTCACTAAGCCCCCGGTGCGCTGGTACTTCCAGCCAGCGCCATGGCCGAGCAATTGGCAGCCGTCTATCTGGTGGATGCTTTGAATTTTTCCGTTAAACACTTGGCGGTCGTAGCGCTCCACCACGTACACCGCTTCGGGCACCCGCTGCAGCCACACCTCGGGCACGGGCAGCTTGAGGGCGGCTGCGAGCTTCATGCACGCGTATTCGTTGATTGCGCTGGGTTGGTAGCGCAGCTGCCGCGTGTCGGGCTTGGCGATGTGGGTGCTGGGCGACTTACCCACGCAGTCCCGGAACTCGCCGGTTTTTCCGTCAAAACGCAGGCCGAGCTTGTCTTGTGCGCCGGCCAGCGACATGCTGCCTTGGTCGTTGGACACCAGCAGTGGTGTTTGTGCGCGGTTGTGCAGGCGCTCGCTGAGTACTTCGGGGCTTAGTGGCTTGTACTCCTGCCGTGCCATGGGAGCCTCATCTTCTGGTAGCAGGGACAACACGCCCGGCAACTCTGCGCCCAAACGCCCCAAAAGCTCAAACGACGATGCGCCGCGGGTGGCGATTGCGCTGATGATGTCGTCCAACACATCACCTTCAGGCAGCAGGTTTTCAAAAAACGTTTTTACCTGGTCGCCCACATAACGCTGCCCCACCACCGGAAACTGGGGCGCCAAGACATAGCCCTTATCAGCGATCCACTCCGGGTCGTATTCAAAGAAGTACGCCGCTTGGGCGTGACCAAACCAGCCCATGGGGTGGGCTGCGGCCCAGACGCGAAGTCGGATCATCGGGCGGGCTCCTGGTCGACGCCGATCTGCGTGCCTTCGATGCTCCAACCGTGGACCTCTACGCGCAGCCCCAGTCCCGTTAACAAACGAAGCAGCAGTGTCAGAGAACAGCGACCGGGGTCACTTTCTGCGTCGCGGATAAAGGACTCGCTCACATTGCAAACACCGGCAGCCTGTGCGCGGGTGAGTCCTTGGCGCCTGCGCTCTTGCAGCAGCTGTTGAGAAAGTTGCTTTAAGGTTTCGGATGTGAGTTGCATCGTATTCCTGAGGAGGCATTAAGTCGATCACCCAGGAATTATGCTCCTATAGGAGCAAAAATTGTAAAAATCGAGTCGATGCCTGGCGACTCATACAAAATTTGTCCTTATAAGAGCATTAAATTAAGGGAGTTCAAGGGATAAAAGGCATATTGACCCCATGGGGTCAAGCTATAAACCGCTCAATCAGCGCCGCCAGCACCTCCGGTTGGTCGTGGTGCATCATGTGGCCGGCGTCCTCGATGCGGGCGATTTCCAGGTTTGGCACGACTTTGATCCGTTCATGGTATTCGGCCAGGGTGAACTTGCCTTTCCACCAGAAGTCCAGGCTGTTGTCCGACGCTTCCACTGCCAGCACTGGCATGCTCAGGCGCTGGTACAAGGCGCGCACTTCTTCCACCCGGTAGATGTTGGCGTTGGTGACCTTGTGGCCGGGCTCGCCCAGGATATTCCATTCGCCCTGTACGTTTTCTTGCGCCCAGTGGCGCGCCAGCCACTCGGCCTTGTCAGCGCTCAGGCGGGGGTTGGTTTTCATCAGCCTCCGGGCCACACCGGCGGGGGCGCTGTAGGGGCGCAGGTCCATTTCGCCAGCGTGCAGTTTTTTCAGCTCGTCCATCCACTTGGCATAACGCCCGGGCGCCTGGTCGGGCGTGGTGGCGGGCATGCCGAAGCCCTCCAGGTTGACCAGGCGGCGGATGCGTTCGGGGCGGATACCCGCGTAGTGCATCACCACATTGCCGCCCATGCTGTGTCCCACCAGGTTGACGGTCTGGTCAGGGGCGTAGTGGTCGAGCAAAAAGTCCAGGTCGGCCAGGTAGTCGGGAAACCAGAAGTTGTCCACCCCGCCCGACGAGGTTTTGCCATAGCCGCGCCAGTCGGGGGCGATCACGTAGTGGTCGTGGCTCAGGGCGTCGACCACAAACTGGTAGGACGCAGCCACATCCATCCAGCCGTGCACCATCACCAGAGGTGTTTTGCCGGGCGCGGGCGTGCCCCAGGTTTGCACGTGGTAGCGCAGGTTGCGGATGGGGACGAATTCACTGCGGGGGGGTCTTTGAACTTGGTACATTGCACGCATGATAAGTAGCCGCACCCCATCCCCCCGTCCAAGCCCCAAGGCCGCCAGTCCGAACCGGGACACAAGCGCCGCGCCTGGCGCACCCGTTGCGCCGCAGTTTCCGCCGGGCTACACCGCTTTGCACGAGCAATTTCGTTGGGTGGTGCCCCACCACTTCAACATGGCGCACTGGTGCTGCACGCGCTGGGCGGCCGCGCCAGACGCTGCGCAGCGCGTGGCCATCCGGGTGCACACTGGGGGCGCTGATGCTGCGACCAGTGGCGCCGCCCGCCACAGCTACGCCGAACTCCAGGCCCAGGCCAACCGCCTGTCGCAGGTGCTCAAAGGCCAGGGCGTGCGCAGAGGCGACCGGGTGGCGATCGTGATGCCACAGTGTTTTGAGACGGCGGTGGCCTACATCGCGGTGCTGCAAATGGGCGCGGTGGCGGTGCCGCTGTCCATGCTGTTCGGGCCTGAAGCGTTGGCGTTTCGCCTGCAAGACAGTGATGCGGCGGTCGCGATTTGCCACGCCAGTGCCATTGACGGCCTAAAAGACAGCGCGGCGCATTGCCCTCTGCTGCGCAGCGTGTTGGTGGTTTGCGGCGCCGGCGCTGGACTTGGCGCGGCGGTAGCCGGTTTTGTGCCGCTGGACTTTGCCAAAGCGCTGGCGCACGCGCCGCAGCGCTTCAAACCTGTCAACACCCTGGCTGCAGACCCAGCGGTGCTGATTTACACCAGCGGCACCACCGGCAACCCCAAGGGCGCGTTGATTCCGCACCGCGCCCTCATCGGCAACCTGAGCGGCTTTGTCTGCAGCCAAAACTGGTTTGGCTTTGACCCGGCGGGGCCTAGCACGGGTTTGACCGACTTGCCCACGGGCTCGAACGCGGTGTTTTGGAGCCCTGCGGACTGGGCCTGGACCGGCGGGCTGATGGACGCGTTGCTGCCCACGCTGTATTTTGGGCGCGAGATCGTGGCTTTTGGCGGCCGTTTCACCCCTGAAGCGGCTTTTTCGCTGATGGCAGAGCACCGGGTCACGCATACGTTTTTGTTTCCGACGGCGCTCAAGGCGATGATGAAAGCCTGTCCCGGACAGGGCAAACGCACGGTGCGCCAGCAGTTCGGCCTGTGCCTGGATGCCATCATGAGCGCGGGCGAGGCGGTGGGCGACGCCGTGTTTGGCTATTGCCAGAAGCAGCTCGGCGTGACGGTGAATGAGATGTTCGGGCAGACCGAGATCAACTACATCGTGGGCAACTCCAGCACCTTTTGGCCGCCCAAGCCCGGCAGCATGGGCATGGGCTACCCCGGCCACCGGGTAGCAGTGATTGACGGGACGGGCCAGGAATGCCCGGTGGGCGAGCCCGGCGATGTGGCCGTGCACCGGCTGGACGTACATGGCAAGCCCGACCCGATTTTCTTTTTGGGCTATTGGAAGAACGAGGCCGCCACGCGCGCCAAGTTCACCGGCGACTGGTGCCGTACCGGCGACCTGGCGGTGCGCGATGCGGACGGCTACCTCTGGTACC
>CAMDKE010000001.1 GCA_945901215.1 Comamonas sp. lk | reverse complement strand
ACCCACACACCAGGCCAGCACAGCCGCAGCGGCGGCACCAAAGGTATTGATAAAGGCCAGCGCGGCAAAGCCGTTGGCTTCCAAGGCGGAGCCGGCATTGAAACCAAACCAGCCCACCCACAAGAGCGACGCGCCCACCATAGTCAAGGTCAGGCTGTGTGGCGCCATCGATTCTTTTCCGTAGCCAATGCGCTTGCCCACCATGTAGGCGCCCACCAAACCGGCCACAGCTGCGTTGATGTGTACCACGGTGCCGCCGGCGAAATCCAGCGCGCCCGACTGCCACAGGTAACCGGCTTTGGCGTTCATGGCGTCGACCACTTCCTTACCGGTGTAGGCGTCAGGCCCCATCCAGAACCAGACCATGTGTGCAATCGGAGCGTAGCTGAAGGTAAACCACAGCACCATAAAAGCCAGCATGGCCGAGAACTTCACGCGTTCGGCAAAGGAGCCGACGATCAGGGCGCAGGTGATACCGGCAAACGTCGCCTGGAAAGCAGCAAACACGATCTCGGGGATGACCACGCCCTTACTGAAGGTCGCCGCATTGGCAAAAGTACCCGCAGCGTTATCCCACACTCCCCGCATGAACACGCGGTCCCAGCCACCAAAAAAGGCGCCGCCCTCGGTGAAGGCCAGGCTGTAGCCATAGATGAACCACAGCACCACGATCAGCGAGAAGGTGACCATGACTTGCATGAGCACCGACAGCATGTTCTTGCTGCGCACCAAGCCACCGTAAAACAGCGCCAGGCCCGGTACCGCCATCAAAATCACCAGCAAAGTGCAGACCATCATCCAGGCGATATCGCCTTTATTGGGCACCGCCGCAGGCGCAGCAGCTTCTGCAGCTACCGTTGCAGCAGCTGGCGCTGCCGCTTGGGCTTCAGACGCCGATGCTGCTGGGGCTTCGGTTTGGGCTAGCGCAAAAGAACCGGCCGTCAGCAATCCCAGACCCAGTGCGAGGGAGAGAAATAGTTTTTTCATCATGAGTTCCTTTCTGTGCGGGCTCTAGAGCGCTTCTTTGCCGGTTTCACCCGTACGGATACGTACGACCTGCTCAAGGTCGTACACGAAAATTTTGCCGTCACCGATTTTTCCGGTACGCGCGGCGCCCTCGATGGCTTCGATCACGCGGTCCAGTAGCGCCGAGTCGATGGCCGCTTCGATCTTGACCTTGGGCAAGAAATCGACCACATATTCAGCACCGCGGTACAACTCGGTATGGCCTTTTTGGCGGCCAAAACCCTTTACTTCCGTAACAGTAATGCCCTGAACGCCAATGCCAGACAAGGCTTCACGCACCTCGTCGAGCTTGAACGGTTTAATGATGGCCGAAACTAACTTCATGGGTTCACCTCAACTTCAAAAGAGTGGTTTGCAGGCACACGGGATCACTGCGCTGCCTCTCCGCGGGGACGGGAGATGGGCTGAACTAGCAGAACCCGTGCCAAGTGACTCCACAAAGTTTTTACGACCAAACAAACCACACCCCTTTTCAAAGTGGACAAATTCGACTATCGTAGCTGTATATAAATACAGCTTGCACGCAAAAAGTGCGGCGGCGGACGTTGGAGTGGGTATTCACGCACCGTTTCAGGGAGTTTTTTATGAGTCTGTCTTTGGTTCAAAGCCGCGTCTTGCTCGGGCTTGACGCATTGCAAGTGACTGTCGAAGTCCACATGGCGAATGGTTTGCCCAGCTTTACGCTGGTGGGCCTGGCCGACGTGGAGGTGAAAGAGGCGCGTGAGCGGGTGCGCTGCGCTATTCAGAACGCGGGGCTGGAGTTTCCTCACAACAAACGCATCACGGTGAACTTGGCCCCGGCCGACCTGCCCAAAGACTCGGGCCGCCTGGATTTGCCCATCGCCCTGGGCATTTTGGCGGCCAGTGGGCAGATTGACGGCGCGCGCCTGGCCGACTACGAATTTGCCGGTGAGCTGTCGCTGTCAGGCGCGCTGCGCCCGGTGCGCGGTGCCTTGGCCATGGCGCTGGCCCTGCACACCGCGCAGGTCAACAAGCGTCTGGTTTTACCCCCGGGCAGCGCTGAGGAGGCAGCCTTGGTTCCCGGCACCCAGGTTTACCGCGCGGCGCATCTGCTCGACGTGGTGCGCCAGTTCGCCCCCGACGGGGCACTGGTGCCTGAACCGGACGGAATGGGTGGCGAGAGCTGGGCAAGGGTGTGCCCGGGCCCGATTCTGGAGGGCGGCGCACTGGCCGACCTGTCGGATGTGAAGGGCCAGATAGGGGCCAAACGCGCGCTAGAAATTGCTGCCGCTGGGGGGCACAGCCTGCTATTGGTGGGTCCGCCCGGCGCGGGCAAGTCCATGCTGGCCCAGCGCTTTGCCGGACTGCTGCCGCCCATGGCGACCGACGAGGCGCTGCAAAGTGCGGCCATTGGCAGCCTGAGTGGGCGCTTTGACATCCGACACTGGGGCCAGCGCCCCACCTGCAGCCCGCACCATTCGGCCAGCGCGGTGGCCTTGGTGGGCGGTGGCTCGCCACCGCGCCCTGGCGAAATCTCACTGGCACACCACGGAGTGCTGTTTCTCGACGAGTTGCCCGAGTTTCCCCGGCATGCCCTGGAAGCCCTGCGTGAACCCTTGGAAACCGGCACCATCACCATTTCCCGGGCGGCACGCCGGGCTGAGTTTCCGGCGCGCTTTCAGCTGATCGCCGCCATGAACCCCTGCCCTTGCGGCTACCTGGGCGCCACCACGCGCGCCTGCCGCTGCACGCCCGACCAGGTCAGCCGCTACCAAGGCAAGCTCAGCGGCCCCTTGATGGACCGCATCGACCTGCATGTGGAGGTGCCGGCCCTCCCCGCGCACGAATTGCTGGGCGCTGCGGCAGGCGAGTCCACGCAGAGCATTCGTGCGCGCTGCACCAACGCGCGTGCGCGTGCCGAAGCACGCCAGGGCAAGGCCAACCAAGCGCTGGCCGGCGGCGACATTGACCTGCACGCACGTCTGGAGCCAACCGCTGCCAAGTTCTTGCAAAGCGCAGCGGCGCAACTCGGTTGGTCAGCGCGCGGCACCCACCGCACGCTGAAAATTGCCCGCACGATTGCCGACCTCGCTGACTCCCAATCTACGGCCCTGGCCCATGTGGCCGAAGCGATGCAATACCGGCGGACCTTTAAAAACGCCTGAGGACGGACGGGAGACCTGGCATTTAGGCGGGACAATAGGCGGCTTGGCGCATCCATTTTTGGCCACATCCGAACCCATACCCTGTGTCCTACGCCCATATCCTGCGAGAAATCTTTGGCTACGGGGGCTTTCGCGGCCCCCAACAAGACATCATTGAGCACGTGGGCAGCGGCGGCGACGCCCTGGTGCTCATGCCCACGGGCGGCGGCAAGTCGCTGTGTTACCAGATACCAGCCATTGCCCGCCAGCGCGCGGGTCATGGCGTCACCATCGTCATCTCGCCACTGATTGCGCTGATGCACGACCAGGTGGGCGCCCTGCACGAGGCCGGGGTCAGCGCTGCGTTTTTGAACTCCACACTGTCAGGCGAAGAGGCCTACCAGGTAGAGCAGCGCCTCATGCGTGGCGACATCACCCTCTTGTATGCCGCACCCGAGCGGGTCACCACCACGCGCTTTCTGGCTCAACTCGACGCGCTGTTTGAGCGCAACCAACTCAGCCTGTTTGCTATTGACGAGGCGCACTGCGTGAGCCAATGGGGCCACGACTTTCGCCCCGAGTACCGGGCGCTGACCGTACTGCACGAGCGCTATGCGGGCGTTCCGCGCATGGCGCTGACCGCCACCGCCGACGACCTGACGCGCGCCGACATTCTGGAGCGCCTGCAGCTGCAGGACGCGCGCGCCTTTGTCAGCAGCTTTGACCGCCCCAATATCCGTTACACGATTGTGGAAAAGCGGGAGGCCACGGCGCAGTTGCTGCGCTTTATCGAGCGTGAACACGAAGGCGACGCGGGCATCGTCTACTGCCAGTCGCGTAAAAAGGTCGAAGACATTGCCCAAACCCTGTGCGAAGCCGGTATCGACGCGCTGCCGTACCACGCCGGGCTAGACAGCAAATTGCGCCAAACCCACCAGGACCGCTTCTTGCGCGAAGAAGGCGTGGTGATGGTGGCCACGATTGCCTTTGGCATGGGCATCGACAAACCCGATGTGCGCTTTGTCGCCCACTTGGACATGCCCAAAAACATCGAAGGCTATTACCAAGAAACCGGCCGCGCCGGGCGCGACGGCCTGAGCGCTGACGCCTGGATGTGCTACGGCCTCAATGACGTGGTGAACCAGCGCCGCATGATCGACGAAGGCCCGGCCGACGAAGAATTCAAGCGGCTCATGCGCGGCAAACTCGAAGCCTTGCTTGGGCTGGCAGAGGCCACCGACTGTCGGCGCACCCGTTTGTTGGCCTATTTTGGCGAAGCCAGCCAGCCCTGCGGCAACTGCGACAACTGCCTGCACCCACCCGCGGTGTGGGACGGCACCCAGGCGGCGCAAATGCTGCTGTCAACCATTTACCGGATCCATAAACTCAGCGGTATCAGCTTCGGCGCAGGCCAATTGATGGACATCGTGCGCGGAAAAAAGACCGATAAAGTGGCGCAACATGGCCATGAACGCCTCAGTACCTTCGGCGTGGGCGCCGCCTTAAGCGAGTTGCAACTGCGCGGCGTGCTGCGCCAATTGCTGGCCATGGGCGCGGTGATGGTAGATGTGCAAGCTTTCAACACCCTGGTGCTGACCGAGCACTCGCGCGCGATTCTCAAGGGCGAGATGCAAGTGCGCTTGCGGGAATCGGTGTCGCTGCCCAAGGCACCAAAAGGCAAAGTCACGGGTACACGCAGCAGCGTCAAATCGCCCATTGAGCTCGACGGCCTGGCTTTGCAGCGCTACGCCGAACTTAAGGCCTGGCGCGCCGAAGTGGCACGTGAACACAATTTACCCGCTTATGTAATTTTCCATGACGCCACACTGGCGGCCATTGCTCAGCGCGCACCGCAGTCGCTGGACGACTTGCAAGGCATCAGCGGCATGGGCGCCAAGAAGCTGGAAGCTTATGCGCAAGAGGTGCTGCGGGTGGTGGCGCTGGCTGCCTAGTCCGCAAGGGATGCCCTTGGGAGGAAAAAAGCCCTGCCTTTACGGCGTGCGGCGCGCGCGCGGGCTGTTTGGCAGACTTTACCCGCCGGAGAAGTTGCTTTCGTAGGCCATTGCCGCACCACTGAGGGTGTTTTGCAGTCGCTCAATCGCGCGTTGGTGGCGAGCGCCACAGCTGACGTCGGCGCTGTGCTGGCGGTGGTGCTGCATGAGCGCCTGCAGCTTGATGCGGCACACATCTAAGGCACCCGCAAAGTTGAGCGCAATATAGGCCGAGTGGTCAGCCCGCGTCTGGCGGTATTCGTCGGACCAGTAGCTGAAAAGCTGCCATTTATAGGTGCCCTTTTCAGGCATTTCAATCGGGGGTTTTCGCATATACGCCATCGTTAGGGACACTTTGATGTGGGCTTGGTACAAATCCAGAGAACTTGTCAACTTTTGGGCAACCGGCCGGTAATTCTTCTTGGTTGCCAGGGTATTCACCTATTCAATGTCACTGGGTTTAGCTATTACGCGCCACCGCTGCCATCGGTTGACATCGTCAACGTACTTTTTTGTAAGCACGGGTCTTTGAGTGCGGGAGGGGTGAGAAGAGGGGTTTCCAAGGGGTCGCGAACCAGGGCCGTGCGGGGCTTTCGGGGCTGCGTGGGTTGCCCTGCGGGTAAAATTCAATCTTTGCGGCCAGCGTTTGGCTGCGCTTGCTTTTGAAAGACCCGCCATGTCCGCTCCACACGCTGCACACCACGATGATGAACACGCCACAGTTGATGTGGTTGAAGAAATCGTCCCCTTGATGCCCATTGTGTTGCCCATCGCCGGCGCGGTGTTGATGTTTTTACTGGCCTTTATCGCCGTTAGCATGGCCTGATGGCCTCAAGCGCGGGAAGTTGCGGCTTGCTTAGGAAGCGCTAACATGGGCTCCCGCCTCACTCTTGGGGCTGCGTAGGAGCTACTTCCCATGTACCGCTTGTCATTGGCCATTTGGCCCCAAACTCTCTTATTCACCTTGCTGCTGGGTCTGCACGCAGCGGGCCACAGCGCTACGACTGTCGTGGCGGGCACTGATGCTGCGGGCGCGGCATGCCCCAGTCTGCTACAAAAGACGTTCAACAGGCTCCAAGACGATGCACCCCAAAACCTCTGCCAGTACGCTGGCAAGGTGTTGCTGGTGGTCAACACAGCGAGTTATTGCGGGTTCACTGTGCAGTACGAGGGCCTTGAGAAGTTGCATGCGACATACAACGAAAAGGGCCTGGTCGTTCTGGGCTTCCCTTCCAATGACTTTGGCCAGCAAGAGCCGGGCAAGGGAAAGGAAATTGCCGATTTTTGCTTCAACACCTACGGCGTGAAATTCCCCATGTTTGAGAAGTCTTCCGTCAGTGGCAAGGCCGCTAACCCTTTGTTCTCCGATTTGGCAAAAGCGGGCGCAGGCGCGCCACGCTGGAATTTTTACAAGTACCTCATCGGGCGCGACGGCAAGCTCATTGACAGCTATTCCAGTATGACCAAACCCGACAGCGGCACGCTGGTCGGCGACATCAAAAAGGCGCTCGCACAGCGCTGAATCCGTTTTGAACGGGGGCGTCCCTCGGGTGGAGCGCCCTTGTTACAGTATGCAAGTTATGCATAACTTTTGGCTGTAATCCTTAGGTAACTCGGGGACCGCTTCTTAAAATCCTAGATTCCCCCCGCGGGCGCGCCGTGCGTACGACGGTGAACGCGAAACCAGCCGTTTTCTCAAAGCCCTGCTGTAGTACCCCGTGGTTTTTGAAAAAACGGATTTTTAAACTTAGGAGCTACCGATGAACGCACCCGCCATGCCAGGACTGAGTCTCAAGGCTCCAGACTTCGTGAAACACCCCCGCCTTATTGCCTGGGTGGCCGATATGGCGGCGCTGTGTAAACCCGCCGCCATCCACTGGTGCGATGGCTCGCAAGAGGAATACCAGTCGCTGTGCCAGCAACTGGTAGACGCGGGCACCTTCACCAGGCTCAACCCGGCCAAACGGCCCAACAGTTTTTTAGCCTGCTCAGACCCGAGCGACGTGGCACGCGTAGAAGACCGCACCTATATTTGCAGCGCCCTGAAAGAAAACGCCGGCCCCACCAACAATTGGATGGAGCCCAGTGAGATGCGCGCCACTCTGGGGCCCTTGTTTGACGGATGCATGGCCGGGCGCACCATGTATGTGGTGCCCTTCTCCATGGGCCCTTTGGGCTCGCACATCGCCCACATTGGCATCGAGATCAGCGACAGCGCCTATGTGGCGGTCAACCAGCGCATCATGACCCGCATGGGCCGCGCGGTTTATGACGTGCTGGGCGTGGACGGCGCCTTTGTGCCCTGTATGCACACCGTGGGCGCGCCGCTGGCGGCGGGCCAGGCCGACGTGAAATGGCCGTGCAACAAGACCAAATACATCGTGCACTTTCCAGAAACCCGTGAAATCTGGTCCTACGGCTCAGGCTACGGGGGCAACGCCTTGTTGGGCAAGAAATGCTTTGCGCTTCGCATCGCATCGACTATGGGTCGCGCAGACTCCCAGGGGCCCTCCGGTAGCCCAGGCTGGCTGGCCGAGCACATGCTGATTTTGGGCGTGACCAATCCACAAGGTAAAAAGTACCACGTAGCCGCGGCCTTCCCCAGCGCGTGCGGCAAGACCAACTTCTCGATGCTGGTGCCGCCCCAGGGCTTTGAGGGCTGGAAAGTGACCACCATTGGCGACGACATTGCCTGGATCAAACCGCACGCTGACGGCAGGATGTATGCCATCAACCCGGAAGCCGGCTACTTTGGCGTGGCCCCCGGCACCAACTACCACACCAACCCCAACTGCATGGCCAGCCTGGGCCACGATGTAATCTTCACCAACGTGGCGCTCACCGACGATGGCGATGTCTGGTGGGAGGGCATGGAAAAAGACACAGGCACCACGCCCGACCATTTGATTGACTGGCAAGGAAAGGACTGGACACCGCAAATCGCCCGCGAGACCGGCGCCAAGGCTGCCCACCCTAATTCGCGCTTTACCGTCGCCGCTGGCAACAACCCTGCCTTGGACGAAGCTTGGGACGATGCTGCGGGTGTGCCCATCGACGCCTTTATTTTCGGTGGCCGACGCTCCACCACCGTGCCGCTGGTCACCGAGGCGCGCAACTGGGTCGAAGGCGTCTACATGGCTGCCACTATGGGCTCAGAAACCACTGCTGCGGCCGTGGGCCAGCAAGGCGTGGTGCGCCGCGACCCGTTTGCCATGCTGCCGTTTACAGGCTACAACGTGAGCGACTATTTCCAGCACTGGCTGGACATGGGCAGCAAGCTCAGCGCGTCGGGCGCCAAGCTGCCAGCCATTTACTGTGTCAACTGGTTCCGCAAAGGCGCCGATGGCAAGTTTGTCTGGCCGGGGTATGGCGAAAACATGCGTGTGCTGAAGTGGATGATTGACCGCCTGGAAGGCAAAACCAAAGGCCAGGAAACCGGTTTTGGCATCAGCCCGGCTTACAGCGAAATCACCTGGGATGGTCTGGACTTCACACCCGCCCAGTTTGCCACCGTCACCAGCCTGGACAAGGCCGACTGGAAACAAGAGATTGCGCTGCACACCGAGTTGTTTGGCCAGCTCGCATACCACCTGCCCCACGAGCTCAGCGCCACCAAGGCGCAGCTAGAGCGCCGTCTCGCCGCCTGATGCGGGGGCCCGAGGCCTTTGGAGCCAGGCAGGGGCCAAACAGCCCCTAGGGATAAACCCGCGATGGCGCTTCATCAGGATTGGCTGATGAGAGGCCCCTGCAAGACCTGCGTTGGTGCGCTTTCCCAATGAAGACGCACCAATTCGCACCAATAATTGGCACCGTAAAGGTGCAAATAGCCCCATCCAACTGGCACTATAAAGGCATGAATCTGGCACTACTCGCACTCTGCATCAGCATACAAACTCATTAGCTGATGCGGTTAGCTTGTGTGAAGGGGTTTAGCATGGCCCTGCGCTTTCCGCACATTTCTTCCATGAAAGGTATTTCCATGAAAAAGACGTTTCTCCCCGTTCTTGCCAAGACGCTTCTCGGCGTGGTGCTGGCCACCGGCTTGGTCAGCGCATTCGCGCAAGCCAAAAAAGAGGTGACCTTTGCGCACCAGGACATGCAGCTTCCGCTTCGCGTTCTCATGGACGCCGAGTTGGAAAAGGCAACTGGCTACAAAATCAACTGGCGTATGTTCGGCGGCGGCGGTGAAGTCATCAAGGCCATGAGCTCCGGTGATGTGCAAATCGGCGAAGTGGGCTCGAGCCCCTTGGCCACGGCCACCAGCCAAGGCCAAGACCTGCGCTTGGTCTACATCTTGGATGACATTGCCGCTTCGGACCAGTTGGTGGCGCGCAATGGTTCCGGCGTGAACGGCTGGAAAGACCTGGTAGGCAAGAAAGTAGGAACGCCTTTCGCGTCTACCGCCCACTATTCCCTGATGGTCGGCTTGCGCCTTGAAGGCGTCGATGCAAAAAGCGTCAACGTGATGAACCTGCCCCCACCCGCTATTGCTGCGGCATGGGAGCGTGGTGATATTGACGCATCCTTCATCTGGGACCCGGTTCTGTCCAAAATCAAGCGTAACGGCAAAGCCATCGCCACTTCCGGCGACATCGGCAAAAAAGGCTACCCCACATTTGACGGCTTGGTCGTCGATGCGAAGTGGGCAGCGCAAAACCGCGACTTCGTAGTTGCTGCGATTAAAGCGATCAGCAAAGCGGACGCCGATTACCGCGCCAATGCTTCGAAATGGTCCGTGGGATCGCCTCAAGTCAAAGCCATTGCCAAGTGGACCAAGGCTGACGAAAAAGACGTGCCTGATGCCATGGCCGCATTTGTATTCCCTGACACTGCTGCGCAACTCTCCAACGCCTGGTTGGGCGGCGGTGCTGCGGGCGGCGCTGCCAAAACTCTGGAAAACAGCGCCAAGCTGTGGAAAGAAATCGGCCGCATCACCGAAGTCAAGCCAGACTACAGCGTTTTTGTGGACAGCAGTTACCTGCGCGACGCACTGAAGTAATCTGAGCCAGCCATGGCAGGGGCACCAAGCCCGCCATGGTCTGCGTGCTGGCAGAGGGGCAACTTGCAAAAAGTTTGCCCCTCTTTTTTTGAACTTCTGACTTCTGCGGACTGTTATGCCCACATTGCACATCAAAGACCTGACGGTGAACTACGCCGTCAAAGGCGGCACCCTGCAGGCACTCGCGCCGGTGAACCTGGAAATGCAGGGCGGCGACTTCGTTGTGGCCCTGGGCGCCTCGGGCTGCGGCAAGACCACGCTGCTCAATTGCATTGCCGGCTTTTTGCCGCCGTCCAGCGGCGAAGTGCTACTTAACGGGGAACACGTTGAAGGCCCAGGCGCTGACCGTGGCGTCGTGTTCCAAAAACACGCGCTCATGCCCTGGCTCAGCGTCATCGATAACGTCTGCCTGGGCCTGCGCATGCGCGGTATGGGTGCTGTCGAACGCCGCCGCATTGGTGAAGACAAGCTGGTCTTGGTCGGCCTCGAGAAATATGCCGACCGGGCGATCTACGAATTGTCGGGCGGCATGCAGCAGCGTGTGGGCATTGCTCGCGCCCTGGCCAGCGACCCCGAGGTGCTTCTGATGGACGAACCCATGGGCGCGCTAGACGCCTTTACCCGCGAGACGGTGCAAGAAATCCTCCTGCACGCTTGGGTCAAATC
Source organism: Comamonas sp. lk (assembly GCA_945901215.1). Taxonomy (GTDB): domain Bacteria; phylum Pseudomonadota; class Gammaproteobacteria; order Burkholderiales; family Burkholderiaceae_C; genus Allorhodoferax. The sequence continues at coordinate 30,345 of CAMDKE010000001.1, read as the reverse complement.
CAACAAGATGGTGTTCTTTATTACCCACTCGGTAGAAGAAGCCCTTTTCTTGGCCACCCGCTTGATCGTCATGAGCCCAAGCCCCGGGCGCATCACCCACACCTACGACGATGTGCCGTTCTCACGCCAGTTTCTGGAGCATGGCGACGCGCGCAAAGTCAAGTCCGAGCCCGAGTTCATCCGCATGCGCGAAGAGGTGCTGTCCATCATCCACCAACGCGAGGCCGCCCATGTCTAAACCAACCACTGCAGCGCTCAAGACCAGCGCCTTCAAAATTCCGGGCGAGGGCTCCAGTGCCTTTGTTACCACCGTCACCATCGTAGTCTTGGCGGCGCTGTGGTTTTTGGTGACGAATATGGGCTGGATCAAGCCCATCTTTCTGCCATCCCCGCAAGCCACCTACCAACAGTTTTATGAGTACCTGACTGGCATTGCCAACGACAAACCGCTGTGGCAGCACTTTATGGCCAGCATGCTGCGGGTGTTTGCCGCCTTTTTGTTGGCTTGTGCAACCGCCATTCCCGTGGGCATTGCCATGGGCATGTCGCGCTTTTGGCGCGGTGTTTTTGATCCGCCCATTGAGCTGCTGCGCCCGCTGCCGCCGCTGGCCTATTTGCCGCTGATCATCATCTGGTTTGGCATCGACGAGTTCCCAAAAGTGCTGCTGATTTACCTGAGCTGCTTCGCGCCCCTGGCCATGGCCGCGCGCTCCGGAATGCGCAGTGCCTCGCAAGAGCAAATGAACGCCGCTTACTCCATGGGCGCGAGCTACCGCCAAGTGATCTGGCACGTGGTGCTGCCTGCGGCCATGCCAGAGATCTTGGTGGGCATGCGCATCGCGATTGGCTTTGGCTGGAGCACGCTGGTGGCCGCTGAAATGGTGGCCGCCAACGTCGGCCTGGGCCAGATGGTGCTTAATGCGTCTAATTTTTTGCGGACCGACATTGTGGTGATGGGCATCATCGTGATCGGCTCCGTGGCCTTTGCCTTTGACCTGCTGATGCGCTGGGTCGAGAAGAAAGTTGTACCTTGGAGGGGACGGATGTGACTGCTGCACCTGGATTTTTTAAACCGATCACCGGCTCGGTGATGCCACGCTTTGCCGGTATTGCCACGCTGATGCGCCTGCCCTATGTGCAGGCCCACGACCCTGAATTTGCCGACGTCGAGATTGGCCTGGTTGGCATCCCCTGGGACGGGGGCACCACCAACCGCCCGGGCGCCCGCCACGGGCCGCGCCAGGTGCGCGATATTTCAACCATGATCCGCAACGTCAACCGCGCCAGCGGCATCGCGCCCTTTGCGCTGTGCAACTGCGCCGATCTGGGCGACACCCCGGTCAACCCGGTGGACCTGATGGACTCACTGGCGCGCATCGAAAACTTTTTCACCAGCGTCTGCGGCGCCGGCATTGCGCCCCTGTCGGTGGGTGGCGACCACCTGGTGTCCCTTCCCGTGATGCGCGCCATCGTAAAGCAAACCGGCCCCTTGGGCATGGTGCACTTTGACGCCCACACCGACACCTGGGACGGCTACTTTGGTGGCTTCAAATACACGCACGGCACGCCGTTTCGCCGCGCCGTGGAAGAAGGCCTGCTCGACCCCAAGCGCACGGTGCAAATCGGCATTCGTGGCGCGCTGTACAGCGACGCCGAGGACACCTGGGGCCAGGAGCAAGGCATCCGCGTGATCGACATCGACGAGTTCAATGCCCTGGGCGTGGAAGCGACCATTGCCGAGGCCCGCCGTGTGGTGGGCGAAGGCGCCACCTATGTGAGCTTTGACGTGGACGCGCTCGACCCGGTCTACGCCCCCGGCACCGGCACGCCCGAGATCGGCGGCATGACCACGCTGCAAGCGCAGCACCTGGTACGTGGCCTGCAAGGCCTGAACCTGGTGGGCGGCGACGTGGTTGAAGTCTCGCCCCCGTTTGACCCCAGCGGTAACACCGCCTTGGTCGGTGCGACCATGATGTTCGAGATTTTGTGCGTGCTGGCGCAGAGTGTGCGTAAGCGCAAGGGCTGAAGCTTAGAACACGTCGAAAGACCCGCCATGAACCGCCAGCACATCAGCTCCGGCTCGCGCTTTGAGACTGAAATCGGCTATTCCCGCGCCGTGGTGGCGGGAGACTGGGTGTTTGTGTCGGGCACCACCGGATTTGACTACGCCACCATGGCCATCTCGGACGATGTGAAAGAACAGGCGGTGCAGTGCTTCAAAAACATTGCTAGCGCCCTGGCTCAAGCCGGGGCCAGCCTGGACGATGTGGTGCGCGTGAACTACATCCTGCCCCACACCGCCGACTTTGAACCCTGCTGGCCGGTGATGCGCCAGTACCTGGGCCAAGCGCGCCCGGCGGCCACCATGGTGAGTGCGGGGCTGTTGGACCCAAGGATGAAGATTGAAATTGAGGTGACGGCGCTGCGACGACTGGATGCCGTTTAGCCTGCTGGTGGTGCGCCTGCAGGCTTGGCCCCGACCGCCTGCGCCGTCCCCGGTGCCCTGTTTGACCTGCTCGGGCGTTTTTATTTAGCCTGGGAAATCGCCTTCTTTAAATCCCGGTATTCCTCGCACGAAAAAGGGCAAATCTTGTCTAGGCTGGCCAGGTGTTCTTTGGCTTTGTCTAACTGGCCCATCTGGACGTAGGCGATGCCGATGTATTCGTGTGCGCCTTTGTGTTTTGGGTCCAGGGTGAGTGCCTGTTTATAGGCCGCGAGGGACTCGTCGTACTTCTTAAGGTTACGCAGGCTGTAGCCCAGCAGGTTGAAACCGTCGGCGCTGCGCGGGTTGGTGGCGGTATAGGGCTCAAGCACGGCAAGGGCCACAGCCCAGTCTTTGCGGGCAATGGCCGATTGGGCTTTTTCAAGCTCGGTGTCGCGCGGGGTGGGTGGGCTGGAGTCGGCGGCAAAAGCAAGGCTGCTGGCAAGCAGGCAGGCAGCGAGCATGAGGCGAATCATAGGCATGGTGGTTTTTCCTGGGGTTGAAGCTGGGCAGGGCCAAAGAACTGTATCGGGTTTGATGATGAATCGCCCTTGGCGGTGCGATAGGCCTGCGCCGGATCCAGGAATATGCCGCGCGCACGGGCCCATGCTTTACGCTAGTTGCGCACGGTGACCGCTTTGCTGTACGCAAAATACACCTCATCGCGCTCCCAGCCCAACGCCTCGTAGGCGGCTTGGGCGGGGGTGTTGGTTTTGGCGGTGGTCAGGTCCAGGCGGCACATGCCGTGGTCGCGGGCGGTTTGCTCTGCGGCCAGCAAAAGCTGGTTGCCCACGCCGGCGCCCCGGGCCGCTGGCGCCACATACAGGTCGTACAGCGCGTAAATGGGCTTGGCCTCCAGCGAGCAAAACGTGGGGTAAAGCTGGCAAAAACCCAAGGCTGCACCTGTGTCATCACACGCCAGCAAGATCACCGATTCACCTTTTTGCATGCGCTGCGCGATGTACGCGCTGGCCAGCGCCAGGTCGCTTGGGTATTGGTAAAACTGCCGGTAGGCGTCAAACAACTGCGCCATAGGCGCCAAGTCGGCCAAGGTGGCCGTACGAATGTGCGTTGGTGTCATGCCAGGCGCAAGTTCACCCGGCGCGGCGCACCGCGCGCCCGGGCCAATTCGTCCACCGCCAGGCCCAGGGCTTTGATGCCGGGGGCGATTTGCTCAGCGGCAATCGATGACAGGCGCAGCCGGAAGTACGAACACGGGTAGGGCGGGTGCATAAAGAAAACCTCCCCGGCCTCGATCAGCACGCCATGGTTGCGGGCGATCAAGGCCAGTTCGGCCGAATCCACCCAGGCCGGTGCCCGCACCCAGACCGAGGCGCCTCCCGAAGGCAGGGTGAATTCAAACTCCGGCAGGTGGCTGCGCAAGGCGCGCGCCACCAAGGCCATGCGCTCTTGCATGGCCTGGTTGACCCGGCGGGCATGGGCGTCGTGGTGGCCCAAGGACAAAAACAGTGCAAAGGTGTGCTGCAAAAACGCGCTGGGGTGGCGCACCATGGCGTGGCGCAGGCCGCGCAGCTCGGCGATCAGCGCACGCGGCGCCACGATGTAGCCCAGCCGCAAGGACGGCGACAGGCTTTTGGACACCGAGCCCACATAAATCACGCGCCCCACCTTGTCCAGGCTTTTGAGCGCGGGCATGGGGTCACCCTCATAGAGGTTTTCGGCCTCGTAGTCGTCCTCAATCACCACAAAATTTTGGCTTTCTGCCTGCTGCAATAGCCGTCGGCGGCGCTCCAGGCCTAGCGTGCCGGTGGTGGGGCTTTGGTGCGAAGGAGTGACAAACACGTAGTCCAACGCAGGCAAGCGGTCCACCACCAAGCCCTGCACGTCCACCGGCAGCGGCACGCACTTCGGCTGGCGCAGGGCGAAGCTGTTGCGGGCGTGCGGGTGGCCGGGCTCCTCTAGGCCGACGCGTTGGCTGGCATCAAACAGGCCTTCGGCCAGGAGGTAATAGGCGTGCTGGGCGCCGACGGTGATCAAGATTTCTTCGGGCAGGGCAAACACGCCGCGCTTGGGCAGCAGGCGCAGGCGGATTTGCTCGATGAGCTCCGGCACGTCGCCCAGCTCAAAGTCGGGCGTCCAGTGCGGCAGGTGGGCACGCGCCAGGCTGTGTACGCAGCACTCGCGAAAAGCTTCGGACGGAAACAGCTGCGGATCGTAGGTGCCGTAAACAAAGGGGTAGGCGTAACGCCGCCATTGGTCGGGCTTGGCTAGGGTGCGCTGGTCCGACAGCGAGCGCAGCACGCGCGCCGACCAGTCGGGCTGCGCATGCACACCCGCGCCACTGGCAGGCGTTGGCGCCAGCGTCGCATCGGGGCGACCGCTGGGGCGGGCGGGCACGGCGTGCGCCTGGTTGGTAACAAATACGCCGCTGCGCGGGCGCGACTCGATAAAGCCGTCGTCCATCAGGTGCTGGTAGGCGGCGGTGACGGTGTTGCGGCTCAGCCCCAGCACCTGGGCCAGTTCGCGCGACGAGGGCAGCAGCGCGCCTACTGGCAGGCGCCCGTCCAAAATGGCTTGCACCACGGACAGGCGCAGGCGCTGCTGCAGCGGCAGCGCCGGTTTGTCGGGCAAAGCGAACAGGCTTTCCCATTGGGCGTCTTTGGTGCGGTGGAGCTGGGCCATGGTCGGGCAATCTGGTGCCAAACCAGTATACGCAGAGCCAGTGCGGCCAAGCCAGCCTTGCCGCTGGCTTGGCCGAATCTGCCCATCTGGCTCTAGCCTGATGGTGCCAAGCGGCCTATCCTGCGACGCTTGTTTGCAACCAACCTGGAGCGCTCCTTGACCACCGCCACCGTTACCGAATCCACCCTGGCCGCCTTTAGCGACGCCTGGAACCGCCACGATGTGGACGCCCTGATGTCTTTCATGAGCGATGACTGCGTATTCATGACCGCCGGCGGACCGGACGCCTGTGGCGCCCGCCACGTCGGCCGTGAGGCGGTTGCCAAGGCGTTTGCTGGCGCCTGGGCCACCTTGCCGGACGCGCAGTGGCGCAAGGGCGTGCATTTTGTGCAAGGCGACTTTGGCGTCTCGCAATGGACGTTTACCGGCACCGCCGCCGACGGCACGCGCGTGGAAACCGATGGCGTGGACATCTTCACCTTTAAGGACGGCAAGATTGCGGTGAAAAACGCGTTCCGCAAAGCCCGCCCCAACTTGCCCGCCCTTACCTAGTTGGGCGCGCCGCCATGCCTACCGCCTTGCACACCCAGGGTGGCGACACCCGCTACGACCCCCGATACGATCCGCTGGTAGCTGCCAACCCCGGCGCGGGGCGCGACTACGCCCCCACTTACTGGGTTGCCAGTGCGGGCACGCCGCCCGAGGACGACGGCCCGGTGGCGCACGACTTGGACGTGGATGTGGCGGTCATCGGCTCGGGCTCGACGGGCATGTCTACCGCGCTGTACCTGGCGCAAGACCATGGCATCAGCGCCGTGGTGCTGGAAGCCAACCAGACCGCCTGGGGGTGTTCGAGTCGCAGCGGCGGCCAGGGCCAAAACGCCAGCGGGCGGCTAACGCGCTCGCAGTGGATAGCGCGCTGGGGCTTGGACACGGCCAAAGCGCTGGACACCGAAATCCGCACCGGCTTTGAGAACTTCAAGGCGCTCACCCGGGAGATCGACTGCGACGCTTTTGACGGCGGCCATTTGTACGTGGCGCATCGCAAGGAAAAAGTGGCCTACCTGGAAGAGCAAACCCGGGTGCGGCGCGACATCTTTGGCTACCAGGCCAAGATGCTGTCGGCGCCTGAGTTGCGCGAACAATATTGCGACGAGCGCGACGCCCATGCGGCCATGTGGGAGCCCGAAGGCGTGGGCGTGCACCCGCTCAAGTTCACCTTTGGCCTGATGCGCAAGGCGCGGGCGCTGGGCGTAAAAGTGCACACGGCCAGCCCGGTGCAAGGCTGGCAAACCGTGGGCGGCGTGCACCACCTGCAAACCCCCGGCGGCGTGGTGCGGGCCAAGCGTGTGGCGGTGTGCACCGGTGGTTACACCAGCCAGGCGCTGAACCCCATGCTCAAGGACAAGATACTGCCGATCCTGTCCAACTCGGTGACCACGCGGGTGTTAACGGCCGCTGAACTGGCCGCCACCAACTTTCGCTCGCAAACCTTTTTGACCGACACGCGCACGCTGCGCTTTTATTACCGCCTCTTGCCCGACAAGCGCCTGCAACTGGGCAGCCGGAGTTCAATTAGCGGGGCGGATGCGCAAGACCCCGGCCACTTGAAGCTGCTGACCGATGCGATTGCGCGCAAGTTTCCGCCACTGGCCGGCATTGAAATCGAGCACTCCTGGTGGGGCTGGGTGGACGTGAGCCACGACATGATGCCTCGCATCACCCGCCCCGACCCGGCGCAAACCGTGTGGCATGCACTGGGCTATGGCGGCAACGGTGTGTCGTTTTCTACCTGGGCCGGCAAGCGCCTGGCGCAACGGGTGGCGGGCAAGGACGGAAATGACGCCGTGTTCAAGCTGCCCATCTACCACTCGGCACTGGAATACCCCAACCTGTTCAATGTGGTGCGCTCGCAGGCGTTTGCGCCGTTTCGCCGTTTTGGGCAGTTCTTTTTGTACAAGTGGTACTGGATGCAGGACGAGTTGTAAGGCACGCGGGGCCAGCAGGCGGCGCGCTCGGGTCTGCTAGGCTCGGGAGGCAAGGGCAGCCGTTCGGCACGGCGCCTGCGCACGCCAGAACCCGCCGTTTTTTTGGAGACCCCGCACATGGCAAGCAAGATCACCATCCTCGACGGCGGCATGGGCCGCGAGCTCAAACGCATGGGCGCGCCGTTTCAGCAGCCCGAGTGGTCGGCGCTGGCGCTGCTGCAGGGGCCGCAGTTTGTGCGCCAGGCGCACGATGCCTTTGTGCAAGGCGGGGCGCAGCTCATCACCACCAACAGCTACGCGGTGGTGCCGTTTCACATTGGGCAAGAGCGCTTTGACGCCCAGGGCGTGGCGCTGGCCCGCCTCTCAGGCGAACTGGCCCGCGCCAGCGCCGACGCCGCGCCCCACAAGGTGACGGTGGCAGGCTCGCTGCCCCCGGCGCTGGGCTCCTACCGGCCTGATTTGTTTGAGCACGCGGCCTCGGTGCGCATCCACCAGGCACTGATCGAGGGCCTGGACGCCACGGTGGACGTCTGGCTGGCCGAGACGCAAAGCTCCATTGCCGAAATCCGCGCGGTGCATGCCGCGTTGAATGGCAACCCGAAGCCGCTGTGGGTCTCCTTCACCTTAGACGACGAGCCCGAGGGCGACACGCCGGTGCTGCGATCCGGCGAGCCGGTCGGCCAAGCGGTGGCCGTGGCGCTGACACTCGGCGCCCAGGCCGTGCTGTTTAACTGCAGCCAGCCCGAAGTGATGGAGGCGGCCGTGGTGGCCGCCAAGCAGGCGCTGACGCAGGCCGGATCGGACATCGCCATCGGCGTGTACGCCAATGCTTTTCCCGCGCAGTCCAAAAAGGCCACGGCCAACGCGGTGATTCTGGACATCCGCGACGACCTCGACCCGCTGTCCTATGTGGGCTGGGCGCAGCGCTGGGTAGACCAGGGTGCAACCCTGGTGGGCGGCTGCTGCGGTATTTCGCCCCAGCACATTGACGAACTGGCACGCCACTTCGCCTGAGCGACTGCCACCACAGTCAAGGGCGGCTACAGTGGCACTTTTTGATCAAAGGATGGCGCCGTGCGCATTTGGCAAAAGCCGGTCTCCGTAGAAATCCTCACCCAAGGCACGGCCAACACCGCCGACACCCATTTGGGAATTGAGTTTGTGGAGGTGGGGGACGACTACATCGTCGGCCGTGTGCCGGTGGACGCACGCACACGCCAACCCTACGGCTTGCTGCACGGCGGCGTGTCGGTGGTGCTGGCGGAGACCCTGGGCTCTTGCGGCGCCGCGTTTTCCACCCCGGTGGGCTACCGCGCCGTGGGTTTGGACATCAATGCCAACCACCTCAAAGGTGTTACCAGCGGCTGGGTTACCGGTACTGCGCGACCCGTGCACCGGGGGCGCTCGACCCATGTGTGGCAGATCGAGTTGCGCGACGAAGCAGGCGACATGACTTGCATCTCGCGCATCACCATGGCGATTTTGGCGCCGCGCTAAATGCGACACCGCACCCACACACTGCCCGTGCCCGACGCTTCGCCCTTACCACCAATGCCCTGGAGGCCCGTCCATGCTTAAACACCGCATCGCGCTAGCCGCCAAAGGCCTGCTCATCCTGCTGCTGCTCGCAGGCCTGGGGTTTTGGGCCGTAGGCGGGCGCCCCGGCGTCATGCTGCTATTTGTCAAATACGTCGTCCGCAAAGACTTCGGCCCCACGCAAGAGGTGGTGTGGCGCGTGCCTGCACCGGGCGCCACGCTGTCGGGCGCACGGCCACCCCATGTGCTGCTGATCGTGGCCGATGATCTGGGTTTTAACGACATCACGCTGCACGGCGGCGGCGTGGCTGGGGGCAGCGTGCCCACGCCAAACATCGACGCCATTGCGCGCCAGGGCGTGGATTTTCTGGCGGGTTATTCTGGCAACGCCACCTGTGCGCCCTCGCGCGCGGCCATGATGACCGGGCGCTATCCGACGCGCTTTGGCTTTGAGTTCACACCCACGCCCAAGCAGTTTATGAAGGTGCTGACCGCGGCCAACCCGGGCGGCGATGCACGACCCATGATTTACCACGCAGAGCGTGAGGCCGACTTGATTCCCTATGAGGACATGGGCTTGCCCACTACCGAGGTGACGCTGGCGCGCTCACTCAAGGGCGCGGGCTACCGCACCCTGCACGTGGGCAAATGGCATTTGGGCGACAGCCCGCAATTTCGCGCCTATGCGCATGGCTTTGACGAGTCGCTCTCCCTGATGCATGGCGCGTCCATGTTTTTGCCTGAAAACGCCCCCAACGTGGTGAACTCCAAGCAGGACTTCGACCCGATCGACAAATTTTTGTGGGCGGCACACCCCTGGGGCATCCGCTTTAATGACGGCCAGCCCTTCAAGCCGGCGCGCTACATGACGGACTATTTGACCGACGAGGCCATCAAGGCCATGGACGCCAACCGAGCGCAGCCTTTCTTTATGTACCTGGCCTACAACGCGCCGCATACGCCATTGCAAGCCACCCGCGAAGACTACGACGCGCTGGACCACATCCCGGACCACACCACGCGCGTCTATGCCGCCATGATCCGATCGCTGGACCGCAACATCGGGCGCGTGCTGCAGCACCTCAAAGACCAGGGAATGGACGACAACACACTGGTCATCTTCACCACCGACAACGGCGGCGCGAACTACATCGGCGTGCCCGACCTGAACAAGCCCTACCGGGGCTGGAAGGCCACGTTTTATGAGGGCGGCATCCGCGTGCCCTTTTTCATGCGCTGGCCCAAAGGCATGCCCCAAGGCGCCAGCTACACCCAGCCCATCAGCCACATGGACATCTTTAGCACAGCGCTGGCTGCGGCCGGTGCCAAGCCGCCTCCGGACAGGCCCATTGACGGGGTGAACCTCTTGCCCTTTTTGCAAGGCACGCGCGCCGACGCGCCGCACCGCCAGATTTTCTGGCGCACCGACACCTACCTGGCCATGCGCGAAGGCGACTGGAAGCTGCAAGTCATGCAGCGCCCCAAGCAAGATGTGCTCTACAACCTGGCCAGCGACCCGGGAGAGAAGACCGACCTGGCCAAGCAACAAAGCGCGCGCCTAGCCACCATGAAGGCCGACTTGCTGGCCTTTAATGCCCGCCAGGCCAAGCCCTTGTGGCCTTCGCTGGCCGAGGGGCCCTTTAGTATTGACAAGACACTCAAAGACCGCGTCACACCGGGCGACGCATTCGTTTATTACGCCAATTAGCCCGCACTTGGAATGACCAGCCCGACCTGATGAACATGGAACCGACTGCTTTGTCACACGACGCCCTGAAAGCACAGCTTCAAACCGCGCGTGCACTGGTGGCCGACAACCAGTTAGAGCAAGGTCGCGCGGCATGTGAGGTCATCCTGGCCCAGGACCCAGGGCATTTTGATGCACTGGTCTTGTTGGGCGTGGTTCAGTCAAAGAACCAGCAGGCAAACGCCGCCGTCGAAGCGTTTTGCCGCGCTTTAGAGGTTAGGCCGGCAAGCCACGCTGCCTACTACGGTTTGGGCGTTGCCATGTGCCAGCTCCAACAGTTCGCCGCCGGCATCGAGTGCTTTGACCAGGCGCTGGTGCACCAGCCCGATTACGCTGCGGCGTTGTGTGACCGTGCCAGCGCCCTGGGTGAGCTGGGGCGCTGGAGCGAGGCGCTGGCGGGCTATGAGCAAACCCTTGCCCTCACGCCCCAGAACGCCGAGGCACTGGGCTTTCGCGGCAACGCCTTGCTTGCGCTGGGGCGGGTGGACGCGGCCATCGACAGCCTGGGGCAATCCCTGGCACTGGACCCGCAAGCGGCATCCACGCATCTGAATTTGGGCAATGCCCACCAGGCGGCCGGGGACTATGGCCAGGCACTTGCCAGCTACGACCGCGCGCTGGCACTCAAACCCCACTACCTGCTGGCCTATAGCAACCGCAGCGTGGCGCTCAAACACCTGCACCGCCTGAACGAGGCGTTGGCCAGCTGCGAACAGGCGCTGGCGCTAGACCCGGGCTACGCCGATGCACAGTGGAACAAGGCACTTACCTTGCTGCTCAAAGGTGATTTGCGCGCCGGTTTTGCCGGCTACCAGTGGCGCTGGAAAACGGCGGCCTTTGCGGCCATTGACCGCCACTTTCCCCAGCCCCTGTGGCTTGGCGACGTGCCGGTGGCGGGCAAAACCGTTTTGCTGCACCCGGAACAGGGTTTGGGCGACACACTGCAATTTGTGCGCTATGCCAAGGCCGCGGCCGATCTGGGCGCACACGTGGTTTTGGAGGCAGAGCCGGCCCTGTTGGACCTGTTCACTGGTTTGGAGGGCGTGGCCACCCTGGTGCGCCAAGGCGATGCGCTACCGCCGTTTGACTTGGTTTGCCCCTTGCTGAGCCTGCCGGTGGCGCTGGGAACCGACTTGGCGTCGGTGCCAGCGGCAGTACCCTACCTGCGCGCACGCGCCGGCGACCAGGCAACATGGAGCCAGCGCCTGGGGCCAAAAACCCGCCTGCGGGTGGGCTTGGTGTGGAGCGGCAGCCCCAGCCACAAAGACGACCACAACCGCAGCCTGGCCTTGGCTACGCTCATGGGCGCCCTGCCCGATGGCGCTCAGTACGTCAGCCTACAAAAAGAGGTGCGCGCCAGCGACCAAGCGGCCTTGGAGCATGCCGGGCTGGCCCATTTTGGTCCGGTGATTGGCAGTTTTTCAGACACAGCTGCCCTGTGCGCGTGCATGGATGTGGTGATTTCGGTGGACACCAGCGTGGCCCATTTAAGCGGTGCGCTGGCGCGGCCGACCTGGGTCTTGCTGCCGTATTTGCCCGACTGGCGCTGGCTGATGGACCGAAGCGACTCGCCCTGGTACCCCAGCGCACGCCTGTACCGCCAAAGCACGCCCCGCGACTGGTCAGCGCCCCTGGCTGCGGTGCGCGCCGACGTGTTGGCCTTGATGGCCTAAGTTTGACGCGCCAGGCGCTCGCTCTTCCAGTACACGTCGTCGCCCTGGCTGCCGTCGCTGCGGTGGCGGTTCAAAACCCGCGCCAACACAAACATCAGGTCCGACAGGCGGTTAAGGTATTGGCGTGGCGCCTCTTTGAGCGCCTCCTCGTTTCCAAGCGCCACTACGGCGCGCTCGGCCCGGCGTGCCACCGTGCGGCACACATGGGCCAGGGATGCGGCCCGGTTGCCTGCGGGCAAGATAAATTCTTGCAGCTTGGGCAAGTCTTGGTTGTGCCGCTCTAAGGCCTGGTCCAGCGCCAGCACTGCGTCCATTTTGAGCAGCTCAAAGCCGGGAATCGAGAGTTCGCCGCCCAGGTTAAACAACTGGTGCTGGATCTCAACCAACAGGCTTCGCACGGCATCGGGCATGGTCTCGCACAGCAGCACGCCAATGTGGCAGTTCAGCTCGTCAACATCGCCCATGGCGTGCACCCGCAGGCTGTTTTTGGAAACCCGGGTGTTGTCGCCCAAGCCGGTGGTTCCGTTGTCTCCGGTGCGGGTGGCGATTTGTGTCAGGCGGTTGGCCATGGGCTGGGGTCTTTCAAAAAATAGGGATGGGCTCCCTCGCGGGAGGGGCGGGCTAACAGCAGTGGCCTGCGTTCTTATGCGTTCACGGTCTCTGCCACGGCGGTGGCCAAGTACTCCATCTTGTGCTGCATGTCCAGGTCGCTGTCGGCGTGGCGCTTGGCGATTGCGTCAAACGCATCGGCATGCTCTACGAATGCATCCACCACATCGGGGTCGAACTGGCCGCCCCGCTCAGCGGCGATTTGGGCCACAGCCTGCGCATGCGAAACGCCGGCCTTGTAGACCTTGTGGCTGACCATGGCGTCGTACACATCAGCCACCGCCACCAGACGCGCAGACAGGGGAATGGCCTGGCCGTGCAGCTGGTTGGGGTAGCCCTGGCCGTTCCAGTGCTCGTGGTGCGACAGTGCAAGCTCTTTGGCAATCTGTGCGCCAGGGTCGGCGTAGCCCAGCATTTTTTCGGCCTGTTCCAAGGCATCATGGCCGCGCACCGTGTGGCTTTGCATGGCCAGGCGGTCCTCTTGGTTGTACCGGCCGGGCTTGAGCAATACCCGCTCTGCAATGGCCAGCGTGCCGATGTCATACACCAGCACCGCTCGCATTAACTGCGCAACATAGGAGGGGCTGAGGGTGGCAGCAAAAGCGGCTTGCTGGCCCAGCACCTGCACCAAAACCGTCACATACGACTGCATGCGCAGCAGGTGCTGAGGGGTGTCCGCGTCGCGCCGCTCCAGCAAAGCAGCCATCGCAAACAAGAGCACATCCTGGGTGGACGCGGCGGCGCTGGGGGTCGGGTCGGGAGAGGGTACAGGAAGCGTCATGCTAGGTCCTCGCGTAAGCAAAAGGGGCTTGGTAAATCCATACCATTTTGCCATTGGGTGCGGTGTAACTCGCGTGCGCAATGAGCTGCGTGGCCTCAAAATCCAAACTTACCATGTAAGCCCCAACGCGCAACTCCTGCGCGGACTTGGCCACCGCGCGCGGCATGCTTTCCGGGCGTTGAAACAGATACACCATATCGTAAGACGACCAGTCGGCCAGCCAGATATCGGCGCGTGTCACACGCGCCCAGGGCAGGCGCAGCGCGCACCACCAGCGCAGCACCGCGCTCCACTCCAAACCATAAAACTGCGCTTGCGGATAGGCGCTTCGCAAGGCCCTCAGGCCGTGGCCCATGCCGCAACCCGCGTCCAAAACGCGCGCGCCTGCGGGCAGCGGCGCCACAGCGGGCAGCGCGCGCAAAGCCGCCGCCGGCGTGGGGAACAAGGGCGCGTCGGCCCAGGCGTTCATGGGGTAGACCAAGAGCATCACCGCCAAAGGCAGCAACCACACCCAGGGCGCAACATCCCCCATGCCCAAGAGGGGCAGCGTCAACGCAAACGACACCGGAAAACCGGCGGCAATAACAAGCTTGCGCCACCAGCTCTTGCCCCACAGGCTCAGCACCACGCCCACACTGGCGCCCGCCAGCAGCGCGACCCCAAGCGAAAACCCCTGCAAGGGCAAGAGGCGAAAAACACCCCAACTCGCACCCCAGCTCAGCAAGGCGGGCAGGGGCCAGGGCGGCGCAGCTCGCCAGCGCGATGGGGCTGACGCAGTTTGGGCTTGGGGATCAGACATGGGTGCGGGCTTTATCGGCTGGCGTTGGGTGAAAGGCGCTCGATCAAACCATTGAGTTCGTCAAGCGAGCCAAACTGGATCACCAATTCGCCCATTTCTTCAATGCGCCCGGCGCGTTTGACGCGCTTTTTGATATGCACATCGACCTGCGCCATTAGCAAGTCCGACAACTCTTCCTCCACCCGCTTGAGGTCGCGTGACTTTTCTTTTTTCGGCTTAGAGGCCACCAAGGAAAACTCCACCGTCAGCTTTTTTACCAGGCTCTCAGACTCGCGCACCGAGAGCTTTTTGCTCACAATTTGGTTGGCCGCGGTGATTTGGCTTGCGCGGTCCAGGGACAGCAAGGCGCGGGCGTGTCCCATGTCCAGATCACCAGCCATCAACAGGGCTTGCACCGGATCGGCCAGGTTGAGCAAGCGCATCAGGTTGCTGGCGGCGCTGCGGGAGCGCCCCACGGACTGGGCGGCGGCCTCGTGGGTGAGGCCAAACTCTTTGATCAGGCGCTGCAGGCCTTGCGCCTCCTCCAATGGGTTGAGGTCTTCGCGCTGCATGTTCTCGATGAGGGCCATGGCCGCCGCAGCTTCGTTGCCCACGTTGCGCACCAGCACCGGCACGCTGTCGAGCCCGGCCAACTTGGCGGCCCGAAAACGCCGCTCACCGGCAATGATCTCAAATACCGCGCGGCTCGAGCCCGCAGGCCGATGGGCGCCGGCCTGAGCGTCGTCGAGCTGGCGGACCAAAATCGGCTGCATGATGCCTTGGGCCTTGATGCTCTCAGCCAGCTCGTACAGAGCGCCCTCGTCCATGTGGGTGCGCGGCTGGTACACGCCAGGCACCAAGTCGCCCAAAAGCAAGCTCGTGGGCAGCCCATCGGGCAGCGCGCCAGTGTCAGGCGCGGCGTCTTGCACCTTCGGGCCCAACAAGGCCTCCAAGCCCATGCCCAGGCCTTTGGGTTTTTTGGTCACCATGGTGTGTTTCCTTTTTGAACGGATAGTGCTTGTAAGAGCGCGTGGCCTTCGGGCCAGTCACCGAGTTCGGATTGCGCATTGGTATGGCCGGCGTGGCCGGCGTCGTTCCATTGCGAGCCCCACGCGGCTGCAAATGCACGCGCGCGCTCCAGCCTGCAGTACGGGTCGTTGTGACTGCCCACCAGCACGGAAGGGAAAGGCAGGGGCTTCATGACCACGGGCGCCCAGCTTTGGAGCATGGGGCGCAACTCGGTACGTGCCGCGTCCCCTGGCGCCACCAAAAGAGCCCCTTGCACACGCGCTGTGTGGCGCGAGCACACAGCCCACGCCGCCACCAGCAGGCAGCCCAAACTGTGCGCCACCAGGATGCAGGGGCGGCTTTGCCCGAGCAGCACCTCCTCCAAACGCGTAATCCAGTCGCCGCGCAAAGGTTTCATCCAGTCGTGCTGCTGCACCCGCTCGTAGCCGTAGAGCTGTTCCCAGCGGCTTTGCCAGTGGTCTGGGCCGGAGTTTTGCCATCCCGGCAACAACAAAACCTGAGTGGGCGACGCCATGCCATCAGGCCATGGTGGGTATGCGGCGCACCATCTCTTGGGCAAAGGCAACAAAGGCCTGCGCACCCTTGGAGGACGGGTCAAATGCCACGCCGGGCAAGCCAAAGCTCGGCGCCTCGGCCAGTCGCACGTTGCGGGGAATCACGGTGTCAAACACCGTCTTGCCAAAGTGCGCCTTGAGCTGCTCGCTGACCTGCTGTTGCAAGGTAATGCGGGGGTCAAACATCACACGCAAAAGGCCGATTATTTTTAAATTGTCATTTAAATTGGCGCGCACTTGCTTGATGGTGTTAACCAAGTCCGTTAAGCCCTCTAAGGCAAAGTACTCGCACTGCATGGGAACGATCACGCCGTGAGCGCAGCACAAGCCATTGAGCGTGAGCATGGACAACGAAGGCGGGCAGTCAATTAGCACAAAATCGTACTCGCCATCCACGGCTGCCAAGGCTGTTTTCAGGCGGCGCTCGCGGCGCTCGAGCTCGACCATTTCCACCTCGGCACCAGCCAACTCGCGGTTCGCGCCCAATATGTCGTAGCTACAAGCAGCGGCGACCAGTTTGTCGCTGCGCGTGCGCGCCTCGGCGATAGTGGCAGACTCCAGCAGCACGTCGTACACCGTCAGCGCCAGGCTGCGCTTATCGACGCCCGAGCCCATGGTGGCATTGCCCTGCGGGTCAAGGTCCACCATCAGCACGCGCTGGCCCAGCTGGGCCAGGCCAGCCGCCAAGTTCACCGTGGTGGTGGTTTTTCCGACGCCGCCTTTTTGGTTGGCAATGCAAAAGATTTGGGCCATGGTTTGCTTGTAAGGTGAAAAGCGCCTGCGAACAAAGACGTGATAAAAAAGACGGGCAACGCACCTGGTGGGCGCTGCCGCCGCGCGTACCACGTAAAAACTTTTCTTGCGCGGGGCAGGGGAGTTTACGTTACCCCGCGCCGCATCCAGACCAAGCAGCGCTGGGCGTCCAGACCGGGCACCTGCAGCGGTTCCACGTGAAACACGACCACGTTCGCGGCCAAAGGAGCCAATTCAGCATCCGGGTGCTTGCCCTTCATCGCCATCCAGACGCCCGCCGGCGCCAAGGCCAGCGCCGACCACCGGGTGAAGTCGGCGAGCGACGCGAAGGCGCGCGAACATACCACGTCATAAGGCTCAGTCACACTCTCGACCCGCGCGTGGATGCCGCGCAGGTTGGCCAGCTTCAAGCTCACCGCCGCCTGTTGCACAAACGCTGCCTTCTTGGCCACGGTGTCCACGCAGTGAATCGTCATCGCTGGCTCGCAGACCGCCAACACCACGCCAGGCAAGCCAGCGCCCGCACCCACGTCCAACACCCGCACCGCCGGGCCCAGGCCAAGTGCCTGCAGTTGTTGGCGCAAAGGGCCCACCACCGCCAAGCTGTCGAGCACGTGGTGGGTGAGCATGTCGCGCGGCTCGCGCACGGCCGTCAGGTTGTAGACCTTGGTCCATTTCTGGATCAGGGCGATGTAGTCGAGCAGTGCAGCCACCTGCGCGTCGTCCAAAACGAGGGCGAGTACATCCAGCCCGGCGCGCAGCTCCGCTTCCAGTGGCCGAATCACAACTGCGCCTCAGTGGCGACACCCTTGGCGGAGAAATCCCGGAAATTGCCTTTTTTCAGGTGGATCAACAAGAGCGAAATCGTGGCCGGGGTAATGCCTGAGAGGCGCGAGGCCTGGCCCAGGGTCTCGGGGCGCAGCTGGTTCAGGCGCTGGCGCGCCTCAATGCTCAGGGCGGAAACCTGCATGTAATCCAGCTCTGCGGGCAGGCGCAGGTTCTCGTAATGCGCAGCGCGGCTAACCTCTTCTTGCTGGCGCGTGATGTAACCCGAGTACTTGGCTCCAATTTCCACCTGCTCGATCACGCTGGCCACAAACACGTCCTGCGATGCATCTACCGCATCTGGCTGGGGCGCTAGCACCGAGCTGGCATAGCGCCCGCCGTCCAGGCCCATCAGGTCGGCGTAGCGCACGTCGGGGCGGCGCAGCAGTTCGGCCAGGTTGTATTCATGCTCAATGGCCTTCCCCAACACGCGCTCGGACTCACTGGCGGGCAGGTTGTTGGGGTTGACCCAGATGGAGCGCAGACGCTCTGTTTCACGTGAAACAGCCTCGCGCTTGCGGCAAAACGCGGTCCAGCGCGCGTCATCCACCAGCCCCAAAGCGCGACCGGCTTCGGTCAGGCGCACGTCGGCGTTGTCTTCCCGCAGCTGCAGCCGAAACTCGGCGCGGCTGGTGAACATGCGGTAGGGCTCGGTCACGCCCTTGGTAATCAGGTCGTCGACCAAAACGCCCAAGTACGCCTCGTCTCGGCCGGGCAACCAGGTGTCGCCGCTCCAGGCGGTTTGCGCCCCGGCTTGCAGCGCGGCGTTCACGCCGGCAAACAGGCCTTGGGCTGCGGCTTCTTCGTAGCCGGTGGTGCCGTTGATCTGACCGGCAAAAAACAGCCCGCCAATTTGCCGCGTCTCAAAGCTGCTTTTCAGCGCGCGCGGGTCAAAGTAGTCGTACTCAATGGCGTAGCCCGGGCGCAAGATGTGGGCGTTTTCCAGCCCAACCATGCTGCGCACCAGCGCGTACTGGATGTCAAAGGGCAGGCTGGTGGAAATGCCGTTGGGGTAGTACTCGTGGGTGGTCAGGCCCTCGGGTTCAAGAAAAATCTGGTGGCTTTCCTTGTCGGCAAAGCGGTTGACCTTGTCTTCTACGCTGGGGCAATAACGCGGGCCCACGCCTTCGATGTTGCCAGTGAACATGGGGCTGCGGTCAAAGCCGCTGCGGATGATCTCGTGGGTGCGCGCATTGGTGTGGGTGATCCAGCACGGCATTTGCTGCGGGTGTTGCTCCACGCGCCCCATAAAACTGAACACCGGCATGGCCGCGCTCATGCCGCCGGGCATGCCGTCGCCGGGCTGCGCCTGGCATCTGCTGAAGTCAATGCTGCGCCCGTCAATGCGCGGCGGCGTACCCGTCTTTAAGCGGCCTTGCGCCAGCTTTAGCTCTTTGAGGCGCGCGCTCAGACGCAGGGCCGGAGGATCACCCGCGCGCCCAGCGGCGTAGTTGTTCATGCCGACATGGATCTTGCCGTCCAAAAACGTGCCAGCGGTCAGCACCACGGTCTTGGCGCGAAAGCTGATGCCGATCTGCGTGACCGCGCCGACCACCCGGTCACCCTCCACCAGCAAGTCGTCCACCGCTTGCTGAAACAGCGACAAGTTGGGCTGGTTTTCCAGCATGCGGCGGATGGCCGCTTTGTACAAAATGCGGTCGGCCTGGGCGCGGGTGGCGCGCACCGCCGGGCCTTTGCTGGAGTTGAGGATGCGGAACTGCACGCCGCTCTCGTCGGTGGCCAGCGCCATGGCGCCGCCCAGGGCGTCCACCTCTTTGACCAGGTGGCCTTTGCCAATGCCACCAATCGACGGGTTGCAGCTCATCTGCCCCAGGGTTTCGATGTTGTGCGTCAGGAGCAAGGTCTTGCAACCCATGCGCGCCGCAGCCAGCGCAGCCTCGCACCCGGCGTGGCCGCCGCCGACGACGATGACGTCAAACTGTTGGGGATAAAGCATGGCGGGCAATCAAAACGGGAGGAGGGCGATTTTACCGGCGCGCACCCAAGCTGGAATTTCAAGACGCGCGCGCGACATTTCCTAGTCTTTCCCCTAAGTGTTTTGGTGCGGGTGCTGGGGTAGAGTGAACGCGTACTTTGCTTTTTGGAGCCTGCGCATGTCTAGCCCATCCCTCAAAGACCAGGTCAGCCCCGAAGAGTGGCAACTGCGCGTCGACCTGGCCGCGTGCTACCGCCTGGTGGCAGCTTTTGGCTGGAGCGATTTGATCTTCACCCACATCAGCGCACGCATGCCCGGCCCTGAGCACCATTTTTTAATCAACCCTTATGGGCTGTTATTTGAAGAAATTACTGCCAGCAGCCTGATCAAAATCGACCAAGCGGGCAACAAGCTCAGCGCTTCAGAACACCCAATCAACCCGGCGGGCTTTGTCATTCACAGCGCGGTGCACGCGGTACGCGAAGACGCCGCCTGCGTCTTGCATACCCACACCCGCGCCGGGGTGGCCGTCAGCGCCCAGGTATGCGGCGTGCTGCCGATCAGCCAGCAATCAACCTTTGTGCTGGCCTCTTTGGGCTACCACAGCTATGAGGGCGTGGCGCTCCACGATGCCGAGAAACCGCGCCTGCAAGCCGACCTGGGCACGGCCAAACACCTTATGCTGCGCAATCACGGCCTGCTGGTGGTGGGCAGCAGCATTGCCGAGGCGTTCTTACTCATGTACAACTTCGAGTCCACCTGCCAAATCCAGATTGCCGCGCAAGCCGGCGGCACCCTCACGCAGGTGGATCCCCGCATCATCGACGGCGTTGGCCACGCCATGCGCGCCCAAACCGACGGTTTAGGCGGCGCCTTTGCCTGGCCAGCGATGCTGCGCAAACTCGACCGCATGGACAGCAGCTACCGCGATTGACCATACACTGGTGTTTTGTGAGCGCAACCCTCGCGCTCGCCGCGCCCATCTCGAAACCCACCTAGGCCCCGCCCCATGAAAACCAGCACCACACCAGCCACCCGGACATTCGACTACATCATCGTGGGCGGCGGCGCCGCCGGCTGCGTAGTGGCCAGCCGCCTGAGCGAAGACCCCGGCGTGCGTGTGTGCCTGTTAGAGGCCGGTGGCCCTGACACCTCGGTGCTGATCCACGCGCCCATGGGCTTTGCCGTCAGCGCACCGCTCAAAGTGCACAACTGGGGCTACGAGACCGTGCCGCAACCCGGCTTCAAGGGCCGGCGCGGCTACCAGCCGCGTGGCAAGGTCATGGGCGGCAGCACCTCCATCAATGCCATGGTCTACACGCGCGGCCACCGCGCCGACTACGACCACTGGGCCAGCCTGGGCAACCCCGGTTGGAGCTATGACGAGGTACTGCCGCTATTCAAGCGCGCCGAGCACAACCACTGCTTTGGCGAAACCACCTACCGTGGCACCGGCGGCCCGCTGCAAGTGAGCTACCTGCGCAGTCCCAGCCCCATCAACGAGGTGTTCCTGCAGGCCTGCGAACAAACCGGCCTGCCCCGCACCGAGGACTACAACGGCGCGCAGCAACTCGGCTGCGGCCCCACCCAGGCCATGCAGGCCGGTGGTGAGCGCTGCAGCGCATCTAAGGCCTACATCACCCCGCAACGCGGGCGCAGCAACCTGACCGTCATCACCCAGGCACACACCCGGCGCGTGTTGATGGACGGCAAACGCGCCACCGGCGTCGAATACGAACAAGGCGGCCAGGTGCACCAACTCCACGCCGCGCGCGAGGTGGTGTTGAGCGCAGGTGCCTTTGGCTCGCCGCAATTGCTGATGCTCTCGGGCATAGGTCCCCAAGAGCAACTCCAGGCCAACGGCATTGCCACGGTGCACACGCTGCCCGGGGTGGGGCAAAACCTGCAAGACCACGTCACCACGGTGCTGATACAGCGCAGCGCACGCAAAGAGGCCACGCTGGGTATCTCACTCAATGGCCTGGCTACCGTGGTCAAGGCGATTTTTGAATGGCGCAACAAACGCACTGGCTGGGTCACGTCCAACGTGGCCGAGTCACAAGGCTTTTTAAAGACAGACCCCAGTGCCGACACGCCGGACATCCAGCTCGCCCTGTGCACCGGCATCGTGGACGACCACAACCGCAAAACCCACCTGGGCCACGGCTACACCCTGCATGTAACCCTGTGCCGCCCCAAGAGCCGGGGCAGCGTCACGCTGCAAAGCGCCCAAGCCACCGACGCGCCGCTGATAGACCCCGCGTTTTTTCAGCATCCCGACGACATGGCCACCTTGGTCAAGGGCACGCAAATCGGCTTGGACATCTTGCAAGCCAAGCCTTTTGACGCCTACCGGGGCGAGATGCTGTACCCGGTGGAGCGCAACAACCCGGCGCAGATCGAAGCCTTTTTGCGCGACCACTGCGACACCGAATACCACCCCTGCGGCACCTGCAAAATGGGCCCGCACAGCGACCCGATGGCCGTGGTGGATGCCGATTTGCGGGTGCACGGCGTGCAGGGCCTGCGCGTGGTGTACGCCTCCATCATGCCCACGCTCACCGGGGGCAACACCACCGCACCGACCGTCATGATTGGTGAAAAAGCGGCCGACCTGATCCGCAGCGGCCACTAAACTCCCGCTTACGCAGCGTCCGCCAGCACCGCCACAGGTCGCTGGCGCCAGGCCAGGGCTGCGCCCAGCCAAAGGGCCAAGGCCGACACCAGCAATCCGCGCTCCAAGCCGCCAGCGCCATCGGCAATCCAACCCACCAGCGTGGGGCCGACGATTTGCCCTGCGGCAAACACCACGGTGAACGCGCTGATGCCCTGGGCCCAGGCGCTAGGCGGCAGGTTGTGGCGCACCAACGCCGTGCTCGACGCCACGATGGACAAAAACACCCCACCAAACAAGAGGCCTGAGGCGACGACAACGACAAAGTTCTGCGTCAGGGCGGGCAAGACAACGGCCAAGCCCAAAAGCGCATTGAGCCTCGCCATGGCGCCGCCACCTTGGTGGCGATTGAGCAAGCCAGCCCAAATGCGCGATGACGCCACCACCGCCAAACCCAGCAGACCATAAAAGACCGTCACCGCCGACCCGCTGGCGCCCTGTTCGCGCAGCAGCGCCACTGCAAACGTCATATAGCCGATGTAGCCCACGCCGAACATGCCATAACCCGCCAGCGCAAAACCGAAGGAGCGCCAGCGAAAACCCTCGGGTGCACCGGAGCCCACCGCCGTGGCGGCGGGCAACTGTTCCCATTGCACCATCACCCGCGCAGGCCAGCGCAGCAAAGCGGTAGCGGCAAAGCACAGCAGTGCCAACGCCCACCAGGCAAAACGCCAACTGTGGGCCTGATCGGCAAAAGCATCCAGCACCCACGGCACCAACACCGCCGACAGCGCGATGCCCACTCCGGTCCCGCCGTAATACAAACCCAGCAACAGCCCTGCCTGCGCCGGGTCCCGGCTGCCCAAGCGCGCTGCCAGCAAGCCACCGGACACAAACACCAGCGCGCTGGCAACGCCGGCCAACAAACGCTGCACCAAAAGCACCGAAGCATCGGTAAAAAAGCCACACAAGCCCATGAACAGCGCCGCCAACAGCGAGCCCGACCACAGCAAGACGGTAGGCGACACCCGGCGCATCAGCGCGGGCATGGCCAGCGCGCCGAGCAAATAGCCCACCGCGTTCGTGGTGTTCATGGCCCCTGCCAGGGTGTAAGTCCAACCCAAATCGGCGCGCATGCCCGGCAGCAGCAAGCCATAAGCAAAGCGGGTCACGCCCAAAGAGACGGCTGCACCCGCAGACAGGGCCAAAGCAAGCCAAAATAGAGAACGCAAGGCTAGGAACACAGTCTCTCCGACATCATGGAAGCGGCCATTGTGCGCCGCATCAGCGCCTATCCTTGGCCCAAAAACAACATTGCTTTTTGCAAACCCAAACGCCCCATTTTTTGAAAGCCCCCATGACCACCTTGTTCGACCCCCTGGCCCTTGGCCCCATCACACTGGCCAACCGCGCCGTTATGGCGCCGCTCACGCGCAACCGCGCGCCCGGCGCCATACCCACCGCCGCCATGGCGACCTACTACACCCAACGCGCCGACCCAAAAGACGGCGCGGGGCTCATCATCACCGAGGCCACCGCCATCAGCCACCAGGGCCAGGGCTATTCCGACGTACCCGGCATCTGGAGCCAGGCGCAGGTACAGGCATGGAAACCCGTCACCGCATCCGTGCACGCGGCGGGCGGCAAGATTTTCATGCAGCTCTGGCACGTGGGGCGCGTCTCGCACGTCGATTTGCAGCCCGGCGGCCAGGCGCCGGTGGCACCCTCGGCCATCACCGCCAACACCAAAACGGTGCTCATCACCGACGGTGTGGCGCATTTTGTAGCCACCTCAGAGCCACGTGCCCTGCGCTTGGACGAGCTGCCGGGTCTGTTGGTCGACTACCGCACGGCAGCGCGCAACGCCATGGCCGCCGGTTTTGACGGCGTGGAAGTGCACGCCGCCAACGGCTATTTGATCGACCAGTTCTTGCGCTCGGGCTCCAACCACCGCACCGACGCCTATGGCGGCAGCATCGAAAACCGCGCCCGCCTGTTGGTCGAGGTGATGCAAGCCATCTGCACGGAGATCGGCGGCGCCCATGTTGCGCTGCGCCTGTCGCCCGTCACCCCGGCCAATGACGCCGCCGACCCGCACCCCCAGCCCTTGTTTGACTATGTGGTGCAGCAGCTCGCGCCGCTCGGTCTGGCCTACGTGCATGTGATCGAAGGCTCCACCGGCGCCGAGCGTGACTACCAGCAAGGTGACACGCCGTTTGACTATGCCGCACTGCGCCAGTGCTACCGCAGCGCCGGTGGCCAGGCGGCCTGGATGGTCAACAACGCCTACGACCTGACGTTGGCCAAGCAGGCACTGGCCAGCGGCGCCGACCTGGTCGCCTTTGGCAAACCCTTCATCGCCAATCCCGACCTGACGCGCCGCCTACGCGAAGGCGCGCCACTTAACCCGGCCGACCGCAAGACCTTTTACGGCGGCGGGGCCCAGGGCTACACCGACTACCCGGCGCTGGGCGACTAGGCCGCCAGCGTGGACGGGCAAATCACGGCCCCTTCCAGCGCTTGAGCAGCAAGGCGTTGGCCATGACGCTGACCGAGCTCAGCGCCATGGCCGCGCCCGCCAACACCGGGTTCAGGTAACCCAAGGCCGCCAGCGGAATGCCCGCCACGTTATAGAAAAAGGCCCAAAACAGGTTTTGCCGGATCTTGGACACGGTGCGCCGGGAAATGTCCAAAGCGGCAGCCACCAGGCGCGGCTCACCGCGCATGAGTGTGATTCCGGCGGCGTGCATGGCCACGTCGGTGCCGCCGCCGCCGCTATTGGCCATGGCCATTCCAACATCGGCCGCCGCCAGCGCCGGGGCGTCATTTACGCCGTCACCCACCATAGCGACCACGAAGCGCTGGTCGGCGTCGCCCTTGAGCGCCATGAGCTTGGCCGCTTTGTCACCGGGCAGCACTTCGGCCAGCACCTCGGTGCTGCCAGGGCTGGCATCCAAACCCAGCCGACCTGCCATGGCGCGCGCGGCGCCCCAGTTGTCGCCTGACACCATCACCGTGCGAATGCCACGCGCGCGCAGCTGGGCAATCGCCTCCTTGGCACCGGGCTTGGGCTCGTCGGCAAAAGCCAGCAAGGCGCGCAGCTGCCACGCATCACCAACCTGCTGCGCCAGCGCTGAGACGCTGGCGCCACCAGCCTCCAACGCGCTCGCCCGGGCGGCAAACGTTTGGCCCGCCGCCGTGTGGGGGTCGGCCTGGGCGCCAAGCTCCTGCATCCAGCGCAGGCTGCCCAAGGCAAAGGTCTTTTGGTCCACCTGGCCCTCGGTGCCACGCCCGGACACCGAACGCACCGCCGCCACCGGCAACAGCGCCAATCCCAACGCTGCGCCACGCTCCACCACGGCGTGGGCCAGTGGGTGTTCGCTACCGCTTTGCAAGCTGGCGCAGATCTGTAGCCATCCGGCGTCCATTACCGAGCCTAAGCCTATGGGTGCGGGTGCGGCCACGGCATCGAGTGCCATCAAGGTTGTGAGCTGGGGATGCCCCACCGTCAGCGTCCCGGTTTTGTCAAAAGCCACCACGCGCACCTGGTGCGCCAGTTCCAGCGCCTGCGCATCCTTGATCAAAATGCCGTACTTCGCCGCCACGCCCGTGCCCGCCATGATGGCCACCGGAGTAGCCAGCCCCAGCGCACAAGGGCAGGCAATGACCAGCACCGCCACGGCGCGGATCAGCGCCAACTCAAAACTGTGGCCGGTGAGCCACCACGCCAAGAGCGTGGCCACGGCCAGCAGCAAGACCACCGGCACAAACACGGCGCTCACCTGATCCACCAGGCGCTGGATCGGCGCCTTGGCCGCCTGCGCGTCTTCCACCAGCCTGATGATGTGGGACAGCATGGTCTGCGCCCCCACCGCCGTCACCCGCACCAGCACCCGGCCTTCGCCATTGATGGCGCCGCCGGTCACCCGCGAACCCGCCTCTTTGGCCACTGGCAAGGACTCGCCGGTCAGCATGGACTCGTCGACCTGGGTCGCGCCCTCGTGCACCAGGCCATCTACCGCAAAGCGCTCGCCGGGCTTGACCACCAGGGTGTCGCCCACCAGCACCTCGGTCACCGGCACGTCTACTTCCCCCTCTGGGCGCAGCAAATGCGCCCGTTCGGGACGCAGGGCGTGCAGGGCCCGAATCGCCGAAGTGGTTTGCCGCTTGGCCCGAACCTCCAGCCATTTGCCCAGCAACACGAGGCTGATCACCAGCGCCGAACCCTCAAAGTACAAGTGCACCATGGCTCCAGCCGAGGCACTAAGCCACAACCACACCGACAAGGCCCAACCCGCCGTGGTGCCCAGCGCCACCAGCAGATCCATATTGCCGCTGCCGTTTTTGACCGCATGCCAGCCCCCGATGTAAAAACGCGCGCCGAGCAAAAACTGCACTGGCGTTGCCAAGGCAAACTGCCAGACCGGCGCCAGCATCCAGTGCTGGCCCAGCATGTCCCCCAGCATAGGCAGCAACAGGGGGAGCGACAAAGCCAGGCCCCAGGCGACCGGAGCAAAGCCCGCCCAGGCCCCGGCGTCCGGGCTTTCGATGGCCGAATCCGCCGCCTTGGGTACGTAACCGGCATCACGCACTGCGCGGCGCAGCAAAGCCTCCATGTTCGCGGCCTGCCCCAAGTCCGCAGGGAAAGCAATACGCGCCGACTCGGTGGCCAGATTCACGTTGGCGTCATGCACGCCAGGCACGCGCTTGAGCGCTTTTTCCACCCGCCCCACGCACGAGGCGCAGGTCATGCCGCCAATGCCGATGTCCAGGCTACAGACTTCGTTGGACACTGAATCGGTCATGGGGCTGATTACCTTTGGGTGGTGGCGGAAAAGGGCTTGAAAAAGAACGATGACGGTGCAAGGTTAAGCTAAAGGGCAGTATTGCCGCTGTCCTGAACCACTGCCCTACTTTTTGAAAGTTCACCATGAACCACGTATTTAACGTTACCGGTATGACCTGCGGCCACTGCGAAAAAGCCGTCACGGCGGCCATTGTGCGCCTGGACCCACAGGCCTCGGTGGTCATCGAGCGTGCTGCCAACAAGGTGCAGGTGCAGTCGGAGCAGAGCCATGAGGCGCTGGCCCACGCGATTGTCGAGGAAGGTTACGCGGTGACGGGCTGATGTGGGTCAAAGGGTGGCCTTTTCGCCTACCCGCTTGTTTTCCAGAGCCATTTTTGCCATCAACGGGGCTTGCTTTCCCCGCCTCACCCCCCAGCCCCCTCTCCTCCTCCGCGGGGATGAGAGGGGGAGCCGAACAGCCACATTTGGTTTCTGCGCTTGGGCTACGGAATCACTGGCCACTGCCCGGTGCGTGCGCAGAGCACTTTCTAAGGTGCTGTGCAACTTTTTACGATGCGTTGCGCGCAACAGTGCAGGTGACACGCCCGTAGAAGGCTAGCCGAAGCGACAAAATCAAATGTGGCTGTTTGCTCCCCCTTTCCGCCCCGGTGGGGGTGGAAAGGGGGCCGGGGGGATAGGGGGGCTACAAAAACATGAGCTAAAAGAACTCTGGCTAAAGCAGCCAACACCAATCAACCCAACGCCACCTCGCCACCCAAAGCCTCCAACAAATCCGGCAACAAGCGCGACAACTCGCCAGTCGCAATCGCCACATCCGCCTCAAAGTGATCATCCGAACGGTCGCCCGCCGCAACTGGCGCCTCATCCGCCACCACATCCAAAAACGCCACTTTTTTCAACTGCAAGGCCTCAGTCAAAACAAAGGAAACGCGGTCGCTCCAGGTCAATGCCAGACGGGTCGGCACTTTGCCGTTGGCGATGTGTTGGACTACCTCGTCAGTGTCCAGGGCGTGGCGGGTGTAACGCACCACGGCCTTGGATTCGTCCGCGGCCTTGAGTTCGCATTCGCGGTCCACGCTAAAGCCCCCAGGGGCTTCTTGAGAGGCCAACCAGTGCGCCATGGCGGTTGCGGGCGCGGTTTGGGTGTTTATTAGCCCCAGTGCGAGTCCGTCCACCGCCTTTACCAGGCTGGTCAGCACTTCGTCCGCCTTGGCCTGGCTGCCCGCGTCCAGCACCAAAAGTTGCGCTTGCGGGTCAAGCCAGAGGGTCACGCTGGCCTGTTTGGTAAATGCCATGGGCAACAGTGCCAGCCGCGCATCGTCGCTCAAGGTGCGAATTTCTTTTTTACCGGGTTTGCGCCCGGTCGCCGTTTGAATTTTTACTACCTCGTCCTGCACTTTGCGCTTGACCACGGAGCCAGGGACAGTCTTTACCTCCAGCATCCATTTCATGATCCATTGACCACCCACTACCTCGACGCAAGGCCCGTGGGCCTGGCCACGCGGTTCGGTCCAGCCCACCGACTTTTCCTGCGAAGCGCCGCACTCCACAAAGTGCGCTTGCTGCAAGGCCGCTTCCAACTGCGCCTGGCTTACGTTCCAGGGCGCTGTAAGCCGATAAACCATCACATTTTTGAACACATTGAACTTTCTGAATTGCCACTTTGACAGCGGCCATTTTCATGCAACTTTACAAGCGCTTGCCTTAGCGCAATGGGGCGTACACAGATGGCAAGCACACTGGAGGTAGCGGGATGTGATTTCCATATTCCACACAAACCTTGAAGGACCCCTTCCATGAATTTAGCCCTGAAATCCCTGCTCGCCGCCGCCGCGCTAGCCGCCCTTGGGCTGACAGCGCCGGCACAAGCCAGTCCCAAAGACGAATCGTTTGGGATGATGGAAATGCATCCAACGCACCACATGAAACCCGAAAAAATGACGGGCCTGGTGGAGCGCCATCTGGGCCAGCTCAAGGCCAAACTGCGTCTTGGCGCCTCTCAAGAAAGCGCCTGGACCACTTTCGCCACGGCGATGAAGCCATCAGCCTCCATGGGCGTGCCCCACCCGGAGCGGGCCGAGATGGAAAAACTCACCACGCCAGAGCGCATCGACAAAATGCGGGCTTTTCGCACCCAGCACCATGACACCATGCTGGCCGAAATAAACACACGTGAGGAGGCTGCGAAAACGTTTTATGCGACGCTAAGCCCAGAGCAAAAAAAGACCTTTGACGCAGAACACGCCCGCATGCAGCGCCACGGCGGGCATTGAGCCGCCAGTGCCAGCTGTGTCAATGCCCTAGGCCAGCATTTTTTTCAATTCGCCGCTGGCAATCAGGGCTTGCACATCGGTCGCTCCTCCGACCAAGCTGCCTTTAACAAAGACCATGGGAAATGTGGGCCAGCCGGTCCACATTTTCAAAGCGTTGCGCTTGCGCCACTGGTTGAAATAGCTTCCAAACTCCAGGTACTCATGCGCAATACCGGCGTGCGTCAGCGCTGCGCGGGCCTTTTTTGGCATGGGGTTCCAAGCCATTCCCACCACCACCACGGCGTGGGCCGCGATGGCAGCTTTTACTTCATCAACAATCTCGTGGTGGTGTGACGCTACGCTAGCGCGCGCTGCTGGATGGATGTCCGATTCATTCAATATGGCTCTTGGCATCGATATTTCCCTTCAAACCGCGATTATGGAGCGGGCCCTTCATTCGACGCTGCTGCGGGTGTGGCCGCAGTCCTTACACTTGCCCGATGGACCACACCCAAACCAAGCAAGCGGTGATTCGCGAAGTGAGTGTCTTACAAGCCTATGCGTGGCTGGTGCTGGGCATGCGCGACCTCACCGAGTTGCGCTGGGTCAGTTTGGCGCATGGTCTGGTGTTGGCACTTTTTGGGGCGGTGATCACGTTTATTGCGTACGACCGGTTTTGGCTTCTGGCCGGCGCTTTGTCGGGGTTTTTGTTTATGGCTCCCGTGCTGGCAGCCAGCCTGTACGCGCTCAGCCGGGATTTGGAAAACAAAGAGCCCATCGCCTGGAAAACCATTTGGCGCACCTGGTCCCGTTGGCAAACCAGCCACCAGGACAAGCGCAGCAACGACTACTGGTGCATGGTTCAATTTGGCTTGTTACTGGCGATTGCGGCAACCGGTTGGGTGCTCACCTCAGCGGCACTGATTACCTTACTGTCGCCAGACCCTATCCATAGCCCAGTTGACTTTTTGCGTTATGTCGTCGCAGCAAAGGAAGGTTGGTTGTTTGAAGTGTGGCTGGCGTTTGGTGGCGTTATGGCAGCGCCTATTTTTGCCTCTAGCGTAGTGACTATGCCGCTTCTGGTGGACAGGCGCATTTCTCTTTTGGAAGCGGTGCTCTTGAGCTGGGGTGTGGTGCTGAAAAATCCACTTCCAATGGCGGCATGGGCCGCTTTGCTTTTGGTCATGACCTTGCTGGGCTTGTGTTCGCTGCTTTTGGGCTTGGTTTTTGTCGTTCCTTTATTGGGCCATGCAAGCTGGCACGCATACCGAGATTTGGTGGATGCCGACCACCTACCTCCCCGACAAATAGATGCATACGCTGCTGACACGCCGAAGT